>JABXIR010000184.1 GCA_013372965.1 Gammaproteobacteria bacterium | reverse complement strand
GCCGGCAGTTTGATTCCGTTCATTGATCGCCAGCTCGACAATGGTCAGTCGCGCGAAGAGTGGAAGGGGCAGGCGGAAACCAATAAGTTGCTTGATACGTCTTCTGTTATTCCGGTCGATGGCATCTGTGTGCGGGTTGGTGCAATGCGCTGTCATAGTCAGGCACTAACGATTAAGTTAAATAAAGATGTTCCACTCAGCGACATCGAGGCAATTATTGCTAGCTCGAATCCTTGGTCGCGCGTGATCGCCAACGAACGAGAAACCACCATGCGTGAACTGTCGCCTGCGGCAGTGACTGGGAAACTTGATGTTCCTGTGGGGCGTCTTCGTAAAATGAATATGGGGCCGGAGTATCTGTCGGCTTTTACCGTGGGCGATCAGCTGCTTTGGGGTGCTGCTGAGCCGTTGCGTCGGATGCTGAATCTTATTCGATAAATTCAGTCCTTCATTAGCTTATAAGTTGATTGAATGCTTTACCGCCCACTTGGGCGGTTTTTTGTTTCAGGTGTATAGAATTTAATCATATTTTTGTGTGAGTAGGTTCACAGTTTGCCAAATTCTGTCGAGGAACAACGTTTTTCCTTTAAAAGCCAAGTTCTATCGGGATATACTCAAATCTATATGCGTGCGATGTATAAAGAACTACTGTCGCATCAATAACTAAAAAGGAAGGTCTAAATGCTGCGAAAAGTGCTTGCGACTGCCACTGCTGTTGCTTCATTAACGCCCCAACTAAGCCACGCTTTAGGGCTGGGACAAGTCACGCTTAAATCGGCTTTAAATGAACCCCTCGAGGCGGAAATTCGCTTGGTTGATGCCGACGATCTTCAGTCGGGCGACTTTGTTGTTCGTTTGGCGAGTGAGCGCGCTTTCAATTTGAGCCAAATTCCTCGAGACCCGTTCTTAACTCGACTCAATTTCGAAATTGACGAGGAGCGCGGTGTGGTGATTGTTACGAGCCAAGCACCGGTGAGAGAGCCTTACCTAAGTTTATTGGTTGAAGCGAGCTGGTCGTCTGGTCGTGTGCTCCGAGAGTACACGCTGCTGCTCGACCTTCCGTCGTTAAGCGATGAGACAGTATCTGCTCCTGTACAAACGGCTCGAACTGCACCGGTTGCCGAAACGGTCGTGTCAACGCCTCAGCAAGATCCTGTGACCATTCCTGCGTCACGACCGAATGTCGCGGAGCGCGAAACACGCGCCACTGAACAGGCGCAAAGCAATGGCGAGTACTTTGTCCGCTCGGGTGACACGCTTTGGAGTATTGCTAAAGCGCTTCGCCCAGCGAGCGATGTGACAATACAGCAAATGATATTGGCGCTTCGCGCGGCAAATCCAGATGCCTTCCTTAATGGCGATATTAACCGATTGATGCGCGGATCGACGCTTTCAGTTCCTTCCGCAGATGATGCAAGAGCTTACAACCAGTTTGAAGCACGTGACGCGGTGGCAAACGGAATCAGCTCTACTGGTTCACTGAGCTCGCTTGGCACCGAAGGCACGCTCGTTGTCAGCTCGGGTGACGATGTTTCGGGCACGGTCGAGCTTGAAGAAGCCGTCGACGGTCTCAAAAATGAGAACGATCAACTTCGTACCCGCATCGACGAATTAGAAACCGAAAATGAGACTATGGGCGAGCTAATCGAGCTGCGTTCGGAGGAACTGTCTCGCTTGCAAGACTCGGTGACTACTGAAACGGAAAACTCTCCGGCTGAAGCTGAAGTGGCTGATACGATCGCTACACCAGACCCAGATCCTAGTGCGTCTAGTAGCAGTGAGGAATCGACTGGTGCCAATGAAATGGAAGCGTCAGTCGACGATATCAATACAACCACAACCTCGAACGAGACTGAAGCTGCTCCAGCGGAAGCGGCTCCAGTACGCCCTCGTGGCCCTGTAGTTGCGCAGACGAACTCCGTTACGCCTTGGTACTTAGAGCCGATTTACCAAGCCGCCGCTGCTGGCATTGCATTGCTCGGGCTGCTGTTCTTCTGGTGGCGTCGTCGACAACAGAAAGACGACGAAAATGAGCAACTTAATCAGGCCTTTGCGCCGGTGTCCGATTCGGAAAAAATTGGAGCGGGTTCGTCTTCGGTTGCGGATATACTGGCCGATGCACGACGAGAAGATTTTGATGACGGGGACGTCGATCTTGACATCGATGAAGCCGAACTCGAGTCGACGATGGTTGACTACCTAGAATCGGAAGACAACAGCTTCGATGAAGAGCTTAATCTCGAGTCGCCAGTGGCGGCTGCTGATGGTTACATCGCTTTCGATCAGTTTGATAAAGCCCGTCATATTCTTGAACAGGCACTTGAGCGTGATGAAACAGATGACCAGGCACGCCTTAAGCTGCTTGAGGTCCTCGCAGCGCAGAAGGATGTTCAAGCCTTCAACACACAAGCTGACTACTTCAACCTGAGTGATGACTCTGCGATTGAGGCACAAATCGACGCACTTCGCTCAGCTCTGCCAACTGAAGAGATGAATGAGCCTTCAGTAGAAGATGTAGACGATGCGGAAGTCTCTGATGATGACTTTGCGTCAGTTGATCTTGATAACTTCGACATCGAGACCACGCCTGTAAGTACGGCGTTTGGCGAGTCAGATGACAACGATGAAACTAGCTTCGAAGACTTTGATTTGTCCGAGTTTGAAGTGTCGAACAACGATTCGGGTGAGTCTACTTCTGAAGTCACTGAGATCGAGCTGTCTGAGTCTGACGATCTAAACGATTTTGACTTGGACGACGCTGAAGATAGTGAGTTAGCGCTTGAGTCGCTTGACAGTGAAGCGATTGAACTTGAGTCGGATGATGAACCCGCAGAGCTGCTAGAAGACGATGAAACGCTAGTACCAGAAGACCCAAGCTCGGACGATGTCGTATTGACTGAGGACGATTTGTCGCTCGACGTTAACGCTCTCATCGGCGGCGATGCGGACAACTCAGTGACTGACGACGAAGCGCCATCGGAAATGTCGTCATTAGACGATGAAACGTTGGAGCATATTCACACGAATTCACCGGAGTTCGATGACTTTGATTTTGACGCAGAGCTAGATAATGCCGTTCAGCCAGAGCACTCTGAAGCCAGCCTAGACGAGGCATCAGATGACAGCACTTTGGACGAACTCGAGCTAGTTGATAGCGAATCAGATCTTTCGGTGGGTAGTTTACAGTCGGACACCGTTGAATTGGTCGATGATGCTGAGACGGAAGAAGACGATCGTTTTGAAGTGGATTTCTCCCTCGATGACGCAACGGTGATCGAGCCAATGTCAGCCGAGGAAACCGATCAGGAACTGAGCAGTGAAGCGTCGGATGACGAATTAACTATTGAGTTTAGCGCAGACGAATTATCTCTGGCCGGTGATGATGAGCCCCTGGAGATTGCTGATTCTGAGCTCGCGAATGTCGAAGACGAGGCGTTAACGCTTGAGCCTGCTTCGGTGGAGTCAGTCGTGGACGAGACCACGTCCGATGATGATGCTTGGACGACGGATGATGAGTATCATAGCGGTCTCGATGACAGCTTTGACGATCTCGAGGATTTAAACGGCGCTAATGATGCCACTTTGGCGGACAGCGAAGTTGCTTCCAGTGCAGTCGACCTCGACGCCGAACTCGAGTCGTTGGAAGATTTCGACGTGGATTCGCTTGAAGAGGACTTCGAAGCGTCGTTTGGTGATGATCTTGCCGATATCGATTCTGAGTTAGCGGGTGAAAATGTAGTCGAGGCCACAGGTGTCACGGGTGAAGACGCGGCTCATGCAGACGCTGATTTGCAGCCGGAAACATCGGGTTCAGACGATATATTCGAAGCTGAGGAATCCTCAGGCGAGTTCGAAGCGTTTGAGTCTGAAATCAGTGCATTAAATAAATCATTTGGTGAGACAGAAATCAGTTCGGCATCTCAGCAGTCGCTTGAGTCTAGCGATGACGAAAATGATGAAAACGCCGACTTGGCGCTCATCGATGGTGCAGAAGAGCTCTCGACGAAGCTAGACCTAGCGCGAGCGTTTATCGATATGGACGACGTCGAAGGGGCGCTTGAGCTGCTCGACGAGGTCATTTCTGATGCAACGGATGAGTCACTCATCGCTGAGGCTAAGCAGCTCAAAGACTCGTTGTAAGCTAATTTACAAATACCGATCGACGGGTGATTGCTAAAACGCTAAAGTAGCGTTCAGCATCACCCGTTTTTTTGTGTCTAAACTAATACGATGACTTTCGAAAAACCTCTCGATCAAGATTTCCCCATTGCTCCCGGACATGTTCGCATTGCTGCGTCCGTCGAGTATAACGGCAGCCGTTTCAACGGTTGGCAGATACAAAGAGGTAGGGACGATCGTACGGTGCAAGGTGTGCTCGATCGAGCGCTATCTCTGATCGCAAACGAGAATGTCATCAGTCACTGTAGTGGTCGTACCGATAGCGGTGTTCACGGTACCAATCAAATCGTTCATTTTGATACGACCTCCAATCGCCCCTTAAAGGCGTGGGTTCAAGGGGTAAACGCACAGCTGCCTGATGATGTATCCGTACGATGGGCACACGTGGTTGATTCGCGTTTTCATGCCCGATTTGCAGCGCGTTGGCGTACGTATCGGTACTTGGTCCACGAGTCTCCTGCGCGCCCTGTGCACAGCGCTGGTATGGCGCTGTGGTCTAAACAGCAACTCAATATTGTGGCGATGAATGAAGCGTGCCAGTTTCTTCTTGGCGAGCAGGACTTTACATCATTTCGTGGGGCGGGCTGCCAGTCGATCACACCCATGCGTAACGTGATGTCGGCACAGTGGTATCGTCAGGGGCCGTTTTGCGTCTTTGAGGTTAAGGCCAATGCCTTTGTTCTACATATGGTCCGTAATTTTGTCGGCTCGCTCATGGATGTTGGCTTAGAGCGCCAATGTCCTTCTTGGATTGGTGATCTACTTGAGTGTAAAGATCGTAATCAGGCAGGGGTAACGGCGAGACCCGATGGTCTGTATTTAGTGGACGTTGGATATCCCGATTTCATTGAATTGCCGGCCATATCTCGCGGGCCGTTCTTTTTAGAAAATTGCTTATAAATTTACGTCACCCCAGTTAGCACAAAGCGTTATCGAAAAGCCCCGAGTTTATCGGTACGATAGGGTATAGATGACATGTAGGGCGTTATGGTGCGAACTCAAATAAAAATCTGTGGTATCACCCGTATCGAGGATGCTGTCGCGGCCGTTACTAGTGGTGCGGACGCGATCGGTCTGGTGTTCTATTCAAAGAGCAAGCGGTGCGTGGCGCCAGAAATAGCCAAGCAGATCTGTTTCGCTGTCGGCCCTTTTGTAACGACGGTTGGGCTGTTCGTTAACGAGTGTAAGCAACATGTAGAGCACGTTTTGAATGAGGTTCCGCTCAATTTGCTTCAATTTCACGGCGATGAGGATCGGCAGTACTGTGAGTCATTTAATCGACCGTACATGAAGGCGGCTCGTGTACGCTCATCGAGCGATATTCAGGAGCTCTTCAAGCAGCACCCTCGTGCAGTCGGTTTTTTATTGGATGCCTATGTCGAAGGTGTCCCAGGCGGAACTGGGGAGCGCTTCGATTGGACACTGATTCCACCCGAATTGAGAAGCCGCTGTATTTTGGCCGGTGGTTTGAACGCCGCGAACGTTGCGGACGCAATACAAATGATTCATCCACTTGGCGTTGATGTCAGTGGAGGGGTTGAGAGCAGCCCTGGAATTAAGTCTTCCGAAAAAGTTCAGGCGTTTTGTCGCGCCGTTGTTTCGACAAGTGAAGGAGTATAACAGTGATTAATAAAGACTTAAGTCTTAAGGCAATTGCCTCTGCACCCGACGCGCTCGGGCGGTTCGGCCCTTACGGTGGTCGGTTTGTTTCAGAAACGCTGATTGCGGCGCTCGACGAGCTTCGCGATACCTATGAAAAACTATCCAACGATGCGGCTTTTTGGGCCGAATTCGATCAAGATCTAGCGCATTACGTAGGGCGTCCTTCACCGCTTTATCATGCGAAACGATGGTCGGACGAAGTTGGGGGAGCGCAAATTTATCTCAAACGCGAAGATTTGAATCACACCGGTGCTCACAAGGTTAACAATACCATTGGTCAGGCTTTGTTAGCTAAGCACATGGGTAAGCCACGTATCATTGCAGAGACTGGTGCAGGTCAGCATGGCGTAGCGTCAGCTACCGTCGCGGCACGTCTCGGTTTGGAGTGTCATGTTTTCATGGGCGCCGAAGACATTAAGCGACAAGCGCTCAATGTGTATCGTATGAAATTACTTGGCGCCAACGTCGTGTCAGTCGAGTCAGGCTCTAAAACTCTGAAAGATGCTATGAATGAAGCTATGCGTGATTGGGTGACCAACGTCGATAACACGTATTACATTATCGGCACTGCGGCAGGTCCTCATCCATATCCTAAGTTGGTACGCGATTTTCAGTCTGTGATCGGGCGTGAAGCGCGTCGTCAGTCACTCGAGCAAATCGGTCGGCTTCCCGATGCTCTGGTGGCCTGTGTGGGCGGCGGCTCTAACGCCATCGGCCTGTTTCATCCATTCATCGAGGATGAAGGGGTTGAGATGTATGGTGTGGAAGCCGGTGGAGATGGACTCGAAACGGGCCGCCATGCTGCGCCACTTTCGGATGGGATCCCTGGCGTTCTGCACGGTAACCGCACCTATCTAATGGAAGACGAAGATGGTCAGATTATCGAAACACATTCCGTCAGTGCGGGCCTCGATTACCCCGGGGTAGGTCCCGAGCACTCGTGGCTGAAGGATGTGGGTCGCGCTAAATATGTGGCAATCAATGATGATGAAGCGATGGCCGGTTTTCGAAAGCTTACGCGAATCGAGGGCATTATGCCGGCTCTCGAGTCGGCGCACGCGATTGCCTATGCAGAGAAGCTGGCTAAAACAATGACTCCCGATCAGAACATTGTGGTCAACCTTTCAGGGCGTGGAGATAAAGATATCCTCACTGTCGCTGCGATGGATGGAATTTCGGTTGAGGGTCAATCATGAGCCGTATTGCACAGGTAATGGCTGACCTAAAAGCCAGTAATCGAAAGGCGTTGGTTCCTTACATCGTTGCAGGCGACCCAACGCCTTCGCACACCGTGGCTCTAATGCACGGTTTGGTTGAAGCGGGCGCCGATATTATTGAATTGGGCGTGCCGTTCTCTGACCCGATGGCCGAAGGGCCATCGATCGCGCGAGGTCACGAACGTGCACTTGAATATCGAGTCGGTCTTCGACACGTGCTTGATATGGTCACCGAGTTTCGTACCAACGACTCGAAAACGCCCGTGGTACTGATGGGTTACGCTAACCCAATCGAGCGAATGGGTTATGACGTGTTTAGTGAACGTGCATATGTCGCCGGCATTGACGGTGTTTTGACCGTCGATTTACCTCCCGAGGAGTCGGGTGCGCTTGCCGAAACGTTACAAGACCGAGGTATTGATACCATTTTCTTGGTGTCACCGACTACGTCGGATCAACGCGCGAAAGAGATCGTTAAGAACGCGAGTGGGTATATTTACTATGTATCTCTCAAAGGCGTTACAGGCGCGGCCAACCTTGACGTTGATGAAGTTTCAGAACGAATTAACCTGTTGCGGTCGTACACAGATTTGCCTCTTTGCGTTGGTTTTGGTATCAAGGACGCGGAATCGGCAAAAGCAGTGTCTTCTGCAGCCGATGGAGCGGTAGTTGGCAGCGTTTTAGTAAACGCCTGTGGCGAGCTCGCACATGCACCGGTTAGCGAACTTGTTTCTCAAGTTTCTGCAATCATTGGTGACATGCGTAGCGCACTTGGTTAAAGTATCGCCGTTTTAGACTATTATAAAGCCGACCGCTAAGAGTCGGCTGATTAGCATCGTTATAACGGAATCTTACATGAGTTGGTTAGATAAAATTGTTCCCTCGGTTCGAGGCAAAGAAAATCGCGGTAGCGCGAATGTACCGGAAGGGCTTTGGAAGAAGTGCCCTAAGTGTGATGCGGTATTGTATCGCCCCGAACTCGACAAAAACCTCGACGTATGTCCGAAGTGCGAACACCACATGCGTGTTGGTGGTCGTCGTCGCTTAGAGATTTTCCTTGATCAAGAGAGTCGAGTCGAGATCGAGGCCGATTTAGAGACGGTTGATCGTCTCAAATTTAAAGATGTCAAAAAGTACAAAGATCGTCTTGCGGATGCTCGCAAGGCGACTGGCGAAAAAGATGCCATCGTCGCAATGAAGGGTACTGTGAAAGGCGTTCCCGTAGTTGGTGTCGCGTTCGAATTTGCGTTCCACGGCGGCTCAATGGGCTATGCCGTGGGCGAGAAGTTCACTCGTGCAGCCAATGTTGCGCTTGCCGAGGGCATCCCATTAGTATGTTTCTCTGCAACGGGCGGCGCTCGTATGCAAGAAGCGTTGATCTCATTGATGCAAATGGCAAAAACCTCTGCGGTTATTGAGCGCATGAAGTCTCAGGGCGTACCGTACATTTCCGTGATGACCGATCCGGTTTACGGTGGTGTTTCGGCCTCGTTGGCTCTCTTAGGTGATTTAAATATCGCCGAGCCGGGTTCTCGTGCGGGCTTTGCAGGTCCTTCGATCATTGAGCAAACGATCCGTCAGAAGCTTCCGAAAGGTTTCCAGCGTGCTGAGTTCCTAATGGATCACGGGGCAATCGACATGATTGTTCACCGCAAGGAAATGCGCGATCAGTTGGCAAGTGTTTTAGCGAAGCTAATGCGCCGCGAGGAGCCTGCCGCCTAATGAATGACGTGAAGACGCTGGACGAGTGGTTAAGTTTACTTGAACAGCGTCATCATACGGCGATTGATCTTGGTCTAGATCGAGTCAGATTGGTCGCGGAACGCATGGGGCTTACTCGTTCGGCCGGTTGTATCATTACCGTCGCGGGTACCAATGGCAAAGGCTCGTGTGTTCGCTCTCTCGAAGCAATGCTTCTAAAGCTCGGCTTTTCTACCGGTGCTTACAGCTCACCTCATTTAATTCACTACAACGAACGCATTCGCTTAAACGGTGAAGACGCGTCCGATGATGCCATCGTCAGGGCCTTCGATGTGATCGAGGAGGCACGGGGTGACATTGGTTTAAGCTACTTTGAAGCAGGCACGTTGGCCGCGCTTTGGCTGTTTCAGCAGGCTCAGTGTGACTACTGGTTGCTCGAGGTCGGGCTCGGTGGAAGACTCGATGCGGTCAATATCGTTGATGCAGACGTGGCTATAGTGACTTCCATTGCGGTCGATCACGAAGCGTGGTTGGGCAGTGATCGCCGCCAAATCGCCAAAGAAAAGTTGGGCGTGGCGCGCCCTGCAAGACCGGTCGTGATCGGAGAGCTCGATTTGCCCGAGGGAATGGTTGATCATGCCGAGATGTTGTGCGCCATACCCATTGTCATCAACCAAGATTTTAACTACCGCGAAGACGGTGGTTTCACCGTGATGGCACCGAACCGTCATGGTGTTTCTCAGCTATACAAGTTACCTTCCGTGCCAATACTACCTCATCCGTCGGTCGCGTGTGCGATTGCCGCGTTAACTTGGTTGGGTGTTATCGATGAAGGTAGTCGAGTGGTCGATGTCTTGGGTGACTGTCAAATGCCTGGACGTATGCAACACATACACGCGGCTGATCGCGAGTGGGTTCTTGACGTTGGTCACAATCCTGCCGCGGCGAAGTATCTCTGTGCGAGACCTGAAATTCAGCATATCGATCGGATCGTGATTGGTATGGTCCATGACAAAGACGTGGCATCGACGTTATCTGTGTTTGCGACACACTTCCGCCATTGGCATTTTGCCACGCCCGATGCGGGTGGTCGCGAAGCATCCGCTAGCTCGCTGCGTGATGCGCTCGATGAAAATTTACAATGTCAAGTAGCGTCAAGTGTGCAAGATGCCATGCAAGGCGCGTTGGAACGAAGTCAAAAGGGGGATACAATACTGGTGACGGGTTCCTTCTTCACGGTGGGCGCCGCAATTACTTGGCTTAATTCACGGATATAGGGCTAACATGGGCAAAACGCCTAGAAAGCTTCGAACGAAGTTAGTTATCTTAATCGCTGTCGCAGTGCTTCTGGTTCCTGCAATCTACGAGCGATACGAGTACAAGCTCGAGCCTATATTCTCCGACGTACCACCACCTCCCGACGAATTTGTCAGCGAAATCCCGCCCTTGGCTCCAGTAGTAGAGCCGAACAGTCGTGAATACTTTGATTCTTTGTACCGACCGTCCGATGATCACGTGGTGACCGACGCGCTGCCGACCATCGACGAACTCGATTCCGAGTTACCTCGCGCTTGGACAATTTCTGTCGCAAGTTTTGAAGACTTTGATGAAGCCTTCTCAATGGAGATGTTGCTTCGCGACGGTGAGTTACAGGCGTATGTCTTGCCAAATCCGACGCAACCGGGGCCGTATGTGGTATTCGTGGGGCCGTATTTAAATTTCGATCGAGCCGAAGAAGTTCGTACGATCATTGATGCCCGCTGGGGAATGGCATCGCAAATTGCACGATTCAAACCTTAGGGGGAAAAATGACTATACCCGATTGGATTATTGTGGGCGTCATAGGTTTATCACTGATAGTGGGGTTGTTCCGGGGATTTATTAAAGAAGCGCTCAGTCTATTAGGTTGGTTCGCTGCTTTTATTTTAGCGTCGATGTTCGCTGCTAAATTGGCACCCATGTTTACCGGTATCGACGCGCCGTCATTGCGTCACATGGTGGCCTTCGCCAGCATTTTTGTGGCAGCGCTTATTGCAGTTGCTTTAATTAATGGATTACTGTCGGCGCTCGTTGAAGCCACCGGATTATCTGGTACAGATCGCATATTAGGCGCTGTATTTGGGTTAGGCCGTGGTTTAATACTTGTGCTTGCGGCTGTTGTTTTTCTTCCTGGGTTCGTTCCCATCGACCAAGATGGTTGGTGGAAGGAGTCTGTACTAATACCAGAATTTCTCGAGTTCGAAGGATGGGCACGAGAAACGTTTGAAAGTCTCTATCAATGGATAGCGGCTCAATTTGGGAGTTAATTTATGTGTGGCATTGTCGGTATAGTTGGCCGAAGCCCTGTTAATACGCAGATTTATGACGCGTTAACATTGTTGCAACACCGTGGCCAAGATGCTGCGGGAATCATGACCAGTGCTCGAGGCAAGTTTAATTTGCGTAAATCGAACGGCTTGGTAAAAGATGTGTTTCGCACACGCCACATGCAACGTCTTGAGGGCAATATTGGTATCGGTCACGTGCGTTATCCAACGGCGGGGTCTTCTTCCGCAGCGTTAGCACAGCCGTTTTACGTGAATTCACCTTACGGTATTGGTTTAGCCCACAACGGTAACCTGACGAACTCAGCCGATTTGGCAGAGGATCTTTTCCGCGAGGACCTCCGTCATCTCAACACGGATTCTGACTCAGAAGTATTACTCAATATTTTTGCCCACGAACTGACGGTCATCAATAAACTTCGCCCCACGCCAGATGATGTATTTACGGCCATAAGCGGCGTCTATCGTCGTGTCCGTGGCGCCTATGCGGTCACTGGTATGATCAATGGCTTCGGGATGTTCGCGTTCCGCGATCCGAATGGTATTCGCCCACTGGTTTACGGTAAGCGTGAACAGGCAGACGGCGCTGTCGAGTATATGGTCGCTAGTGAAAGTGTTGCCCTCGATGTATTAGGTTTTGAGTTGGTCCGCGACGTTCGTCCAGGCGAGGCTCTGTTTATCACAGAATCGGGTAAATTATTCTCGAAGCAGTGTGTTAACGACACTCGCTTAACACCGTGTATCTTCGAACACGTCTATTTCGCGCGTCCGGACTCGGTCATGGATAACGTGGTCGTCTACAAAGCACGTCGTCGAATGGGTGAGCGTCTCGCTGAAAAAATCCAGCGCGAATGGGCGGATCACGATATTGATGTAGTGATGCCGATTCCCGATACCTCTCGCGTATCGGGCTTGGCGATGGCCCAAGCTCTCGGTGTTAATTACGTCGAAGGCTTGGTTAAAAACCGTTATATCGGGCGTACCTTCATCATGCCTGGGCAAGCGCTTCGCAAAAAGTCTGTCCGCCAAAAGTTAAATTGTGTGTCGCTCGAATTTGAAGGGCGCAACGTGATGTTGGTCGACGATTCGATCGTTCGCGGAACGACGAGTCGTCAGATCATTGAAATGGCACGCGAAGCGGGCGCTAAAAAGGTCTATCTCGCGTCAGCCGCACCAGCGGTCACTCATCCAAACGTTTACGGTATCGATATGCCGAGCGCTGATGAACTGGTTGCTTCAGGTAAAACGCTTGCCGAAGTCGAGCAAGAAATTGGCGCCGATAAACTGATTTACCAAGACCTCGACGACTTGATTTCTTGTGTTGATGGTATTAACCCAGAGATTGACGAATTCGAGTGCTCGGTATTCAACGGTCAATACGTGACCGGCGACATCGATCACGAGTACCTTCTTCGTCTCGAGGCCGCGCGAAATGACGCGAGCAAGTCGAAATCGAACAGTTCAGATGATGACGACGAAGTGGTCGGTATTCACAATGACGAAGAGGCGCAAGGCGCATCATGAGTCGCGAGATCGACAAGGACGTATTCGCAGGACTTAAGCTAGATACACTTGCGGTAAGGGCAGGGCAGACGCGCTCGCATGAAGGCGAGCATTCTGAGCCCATTTATACAACGTCTTCCTATGTGTTCGACAGCGCCGAAGACGCGGCTAAGCGTTTCTCGGGTGAAGCGGAGGGTAATGTCTACTCACGTTACACTAACCCAACGGTACGTATGTTTGAACAGCGTTTAGCCGCATTAGAAGGCGCTGAGGCGGCGGTAGGAACGAGCTCGGGGATGGCGGCCATCCTTGCGACTGCCATGGCGTTCTTGCAGTCCGGCGATGAGGTGGTGTGCTCTCAGAGTGTATTCGGTACGACCACTGCGTTGTTTACCCGTTACATGAAGAAATTCGGCGTCAAAACGACGTTCGTTGAACTAGCCGATCTCTCGGCTTGGGAAGCCGCTGTCACTGACCGCACGAAACTGCTGTTCATGGAAACGCCATCCAACCCAACTAACGACGTCGTATCGATTAAAGCCATCGCAGAAATTGCCCGTTCGGTTGATGCACTGCTGGCCGTTGATAACTGTTTCAGCACGCCTGCACTTCAACGGCCGCTCGCGCACGGTGCGGATTTGGTAGTGCACTCGGCCACTAAGTTCCTCGACGGACAAGGTCGCGTGGTAGGCGGTGCCGTTTGCGGTAAACAAGCCCTCATCGATGAGTTGGTGGTATACGTAAGGACGTGTGGGCCAACCATGAGCGCATTCAATGCTTGGGTCTTCTTGAAGGGATTAGAGACGCTTCGCCTTCGGATGAAGGCGCACAGCGACAATGCCATGACCTTAGCGAAATGGCTTGAAGCACAGCCGTTAGTCGATCGAGTCAATTACTGCGGACTTCCTTCACATTCTAGCCACGAAGCCGCTAAATCGCAGATGTCTGGTTTTGGGGCTGTGTTAAGCTTTGAAGTGAAAGGCGGCCAAGCGGCGGCTTGGGCATTCATTGACGCAACGCAAGTGTGTTCGCTAACAGCGAACTTAGGCGATGCAAAAACAACGATTGTTCATCCTGCCACCACAACTCACGGTCGTATCACTCAACAAGAACGTGATGCTGCGGGTATCAGCGACGCCTTGATTCGCGTTTGTGTCGGTTTAGAAGATGCAGATGATTTGATCGATGATATGGCTCGCGGGCTTAAGGCAGTGTCAGAACTTCATGGAAGTTAATCAGCTACTTAAACAACTGAACGATGTAATCTATGGAAAGTCCGAACAGGTTCGACTATCGATCGCATGCTTGTTATCGGGTGGTCATCTTCTAATCGAAGATTTACCCGGTATGGGTAAAACCACGCTAGCTCAAGCGGTCGCTCGATCGCTGGGCTTAAAATTTAAGCGCATTCAGTTTACTTCCGATATGTTGCCGTCGGACATTCTCGGTGTTTCGATCTATTCGCGAGAAAAAGAATCGTTCGTCTTCAAACCCGGCCCTGTTTTCACCCAAATGCTGTTGGCAGATGAGATCAATCGAACGCACCCCAAAACGCAGAGCGCGTTGCTTGAAGCCATGGAAGAGCGTCAGGTCACGGTAGACGGTAAGCGTTACAAGTTACCTAACCCGTTCTTCGTCGTTGCCTCTCAAAATCCGACAGAACAAAGTGGTACCTTCAAGCTCCCTGAATCTCAACTCGATCGATTTGCCATGCGAATTAGTCTTGGTTATCCCTCAGAAGAGGCTGAGCTCAAGTTACTCTCAGGTGACAACCCGCGTGAACTCATTGAAGGGCTTGCAGCGCTTAGTGATGCCGAAGGCGTGTTATCGCTTCGTGTTCAAGTCGCCCGTGTCACTGTTAGTGATGCGATTAATCGCTACTTATTGCGCTTGATTCGCGCTTCGCGCGAAAAATCAGGCACGACGGGGCTTTCTCCTCGTGCTGGTCTAGCACTGCAGCGTGCTGCACAAGCTTACGCAATGTTGCAACAACGCAACCACGTTATCCCTGATGATGTCCAAGCGGTATTCGCATCCGTCGCGGGACATCGATTAATGCCCAATGGCTCAGTTTCAGAAGGCGATGCGTTATGCGCGCGTTTGTTGAGCGAAGTCGACGTACTTTAACGAACTGGATTCAACGCCAGTTTGAACGTTGGGCTAGTAAACGCTCACGGCACGAACACTCGTTGACGCTCAGTCACAAATCAATCTATGTCGTGCCCACAGGGTTCGGTCTTGCCTGGATTGTATTGTTCATTGCGATTTGGATTGGCGGCGCAAATTACGACAATAACGCCGCGCGTTTTCTAGCGTGGTGGCTGCTCAGTATTTTGCTGATCGCGCCGTATCTCTCGTATCGTTACTTGTCCGGGATCCAGGTGCGATTGTTAGGCATCGATGAGCAATGTAAGGGTCAGCAAACGCAACTGCACCTAGCTATTTCTGCACATCGCGCGACCATTTCGGTTCAAGTCGAAGATCATCCTTGGTTGCATTTACCGCCTGAGCAATCACAGGTATCGAGTCATTTTGTGGTTCCACGCCGCGGTCGTTATCCCTGTCCAACCATTCGTATCGAGTCGCGTCTTCCGTTCGGTATGTTTCGATGTTGGTCTATTTTACGATACACCACTGAGGGGTTGGGGTATCCAGCGCCAATGACCTCAACGATTGTGCCGACACGGCAATCCTCCGATGATGGTAGTGAAACCTCAGTCGCCTCGATCGTTAGGTCAGTCGGCAGTGATTTCGATAGCTTAAAACGCTATGAAGAGGGCGACCCTCTGGCGCGTGTCGACTGGAAAGCGCTGGCCAAGACCGAACAACTCTACTCAAAGCAATATGGAACCGCGGTTCAGTCGCATCGGCACCTCGATCTCGATGCCGTATCAGGCGATATTGAACATCGTTTGAGTATTTTGTGTTACTGGCTTTTGCAGGCACAGGCCAACGAACAGGCGGTAGGACTGACGCTAGGGAATGAGCATTTTGCCGAGGCCAGTGGCGACGAGCATACCAAACGACTGCTTCGTGCCTTAGCAAACTACGGTGGGGGCGAAGATGAGTTCTGAGCATCTCTCGAAGTCAGTACAACTGTTAATTGGCGCAATGATGCTCGTGGGTGCGCTGCCGTTGCTCGACGAACTCGATTGGCGCATTGGTGGTGTGCTCATTGCTGTACTCGCTTGGCGAGCGGCTGTTAGTTCAGGGCGAGTTTCGCCTATTCGAGCATGGGAAAAAGTGGCGGTTGTGATCGTCGCACTCGCGACCGTGCGATGGGTGTTTAATAGCTTATGGTCGCTCGATTCGCTCGTTAGTTTAATCCTCGTCCTGTGGACAGCCAAATTTCTTGAGCTGCAACGTATTCGCGACGCCT
>JABXIR010000206.1 GCA_013372965.1 Gammaproteobacteria bacterium | reverse complement strand
GCCAGTCATGATGTCGATCTCACCATTATTGAATGCTTCGATCATTCGTTGGTAGTCGTCGAAAACGACCAACTCGACGGGCGTTTTAGCGAACTCCGAGAAGGCGACAGCAAGGCTGTACTCGAGGCCAGCATGATCTTCTCCAGCCCAATACCACGTTGTAGCGCTATTGATACTACCGATAATAACCGGCGACTGCTCATCATTAGCTTCGGTTTCGAGGCCAATGGTGAGCAAAAGAACGGCGATACCTATGTGGAATATTTTCATGTGCAAGTTAACGCTTTCTATGTGATCTACTTCACACTAAACCTTAGTCCGATAGTTACGAATTCGCAAAATCCAACGACAAATATCAGAGTGTGAAAATTACGTAAAACAAGCTTTAATTGTCACGAGCCGTTACAATTCCTGCTGTATTCTAATTTTTAAGAGAGCCGAAGGATGATCCTCGTTTCAAGCGCCGTATTTTCGCCGTTTCGCCTAGAGCAAACACTCGCAAAACTCCGCAATATCGATCCTAAGATTCAACGTATCGCTGTAGACCAGTTAGCCCTTCTGGAGGGCGACGGGCTTGAGTCTCACCTTGGTAATTTACAAATGCTGCTAGACGCATCGGTCTGCGACAGCGCGGATACCATCGTTATTCCGCGCGTGGGGACGATCTCTCCTTGGTCTTCAAAGGCGACCGATATTCTTAAGAACTGTGGCATCACAGATTTAGTTCGCGTCGAGCGTGCTGAGCGTTGGGCGTTCTTTGATGCGCATGATCAAGTGATGATGCCATCTGAGGCAGTCGTTGCCGAAATCCACGATCCTATGACCTCAGAAGTTGTGTTCTCTTTAGACGACGCAATGAGAGTGTTCTCTCATGCAGAGCCCGCAAGGCTGAATCGTATTCCCGTACTCGAAGATGGTCGCGATGCAATTCTTGAAGCAGATACAACACTCGGTTTAGCCCTCGGAGAGGACGAAGTCGATTATTTGGTTGAGAACTACCGAAAGCTTGAACGTAATCCGACCGATGCAGAGCTCATGATGTTCGCTCAAGCGAACTCTGAGCACTGTCGTCACAAAATCTTTAACGCGTCTTGGACAATCGATGGTGTTGATGAGGCTTATAGCCTGTTTGGCATGATCAAGAATACCTACAAGCTTGCAGGCGATAATGTGCTTTCTGCCTACAGCGACAACGCTTCGGTCACAAAGGGACCAACGGTAGAGCGACTCTGGGTCGATGTTGACACTGGTGCCTACCACTTCAGTCTCGAACCCGTGCACCTGCTCATGAAAGTAGAAACTCACAATCACCCAACGGCCATTGCTCCTTTCCCGGGCGCCGGCACGGGCTCTGGAGGCGAAATTCGTGACGAGGGTGCGGTAGGTCGCGGTTCGAAACCCAAAGTTGGCCTAACGGGCTTTTCAGTCAGCAACCTGAATATTCCTGGCTTTGAGCAGCCTTGGGAAGGGAACTACGGTAAGCCTAATCGTATCTGTTCTGCTCTCGATATCATGATCGAAGGTCCAATTGGCGGTGCGGCATTTAACAACGAATTTGGTCGTCCGAATATCACCGGTTATTTCCGTACGTTCGAGCAAGAGTTACGTACCAATTTTGATACGGAAGTCCGCGGCTATCATAAGCCGATTATGATTGCTGGTGGCTACGGTAACGTTCGAGAAGAGCACGTTCACCATCAGTCAGGAGAAGCCGGCATGGCACTGGTTGTTATCGGTGGTCCAGCAATGGAAATCGGTCTTGGCGGCGGCGCAGCTTCGAGTGTCAACTCGGGTGCATCTTCTGAAGCGCTGGACTTTGCTTCAGTACAGCGTCAGAACCCTGAGATGGAGCGACGTGCTCAAGAGGTTATTGATCGCTGCTGCTCACTTAAAGAGACCAATCCGATCGCGTTAATTCACGACGTGGGCGCAGGTGGATTGTCGAATGCTTTCCCAGAATTGGTGGATGATCTTGGCGTGGGTGGTCACTTTGACTTACGTAACATTCCGTCGGATGAGCCCGGCATGGCTCCGCTAGCAGTTTGGTGCAACGAGTCGCAGGAGCGTTACGTGATGGCTATCCATCAAGATCGCCTAGAGCAGTTTGAGGCGATTTGTCAGCGCGAGCGCTGTCCAATGAGTGTTGTGGGTCGAGCGACCGACGACAAGCACCTGTTGGTCGAAGATTCGCTACTAGGAGAGGCGCCAGTCGATCTACCGCTTGAAGTACTGCTAGGTAAAACGCCTAAGCTTCACCGCGAAGTGACCCGCGCTAAGGTTCAGCTAGAGGCATTGAACTTCGCTGGCGTCTCACTTGCTGAAGCCATTAAGCGTGTTCTCAGCTTACCGAGTGTGGCCTCGAAGTCGTTTCTTATCACGATCGGTGACCGTTCGGTGACAGGGCAAGTCGTGCGAGACCAAATGGTGGGTCCGTGGCAGGTGCCTGTGGCTGATTACGGTATGACGACCGTTGGCTACAACACCTATGCCGGTGAGGCGATGTCAATGGGTGAGCGAACGCCATTGGCATTAATTTCCGGCCCGGCCTCGGCTCGTATGGCGATTACCGAGGTGATCACTAACTTGGCTGCTGCGCCGATCGAAGGCTTAAGCGATATTAAACTATCCGCTAACTGGATGTGCGCAGCGGGTCATAAGCGTGAAGACGAAGCATTATTCGATACTGTTCGTACGGTGGGAATGGAGTTCTGTCCAGCACTTGGCTTAACCGTACCTGTGGGTAAAGACAGTTTGTCCATGCGAACTCAGTGGCGCGATGGCGACGAAGAGAAAGCGGTTGTGTCGCCTTTGTCATTGATCGTGTCAGGCTTCACGCCAGTCACTGATGTGCGCAATGCCGTTACGCCGCAACTACAGAAAGCGGGGAACTCCCTTGTTTTAATTGACTTGGGTGAAGGACGTCGTCGACTCGGTGGCTCAGCACTGGCACAAGTGTTTAACCAAATTGGTAATGAAGCTCCCGACGTTGAGAAGCCAGAAAACGTGGCAGGCTTCTTTAAGGCGATCCAAGCTTTGTTGACCGATGGGAAGATCCACAGCTATCACGACCGCTCTGACGGCGGCCTATTCGTTACTGCCGCCGAAATGGCATTCGCGGGGCGTATGGGTGTCGATGTGACGGTTTCTGAGGATGTGCTTGCTGATTTATTTAGCGAAGAGGCGGGTGCTCTCATCGAGGTATCACCTGAGGACCTTGAAGCCATTAAGGCGGCATTCGACGAATATGGTGTAGGCCATTTGATTCGTGTGGTAGGTCAAACACGTGACGATGATCAGATCGTCATTAGTCGTGATGGCGAAGCTGTTTACCAAGCATCATTGTATTCATTACAGAGTATTTGGGGTGAAACGAGTTACCGCATGCAGGCGCTTCGTGACAATCCTGAAACTGCAGAAAGTGAGTTTGAGTTGTTGGCGGCCCCCACTCGCGGGCTGCGTGCCGAAACGAGCTTTGATGTGTCATCGCTGAGTGCGCCTGCGATTGTCACTGGAGAGAAGCCTAAAGTAGCGATCTTGCGAGAGCAGGGGGTTAACGGTCAAATGGAGATGGCAGCGGCCTTCGATCGCGCTGGCTTCGAGTCGATCGACGTTCATATGTCGGATATTTTGTCCGGCCGACGTTCCTTGGCTGAGTTCTCTGGCTTAGCGGCGTGTGGCGGTTTCTCTTACGGCGACGTATTAGGCGCAGGTCGCGGCTGGGCGAAGACCATCCGCCACAACACGCGTGCCTTTGACGAGTTCTCGGCGTTCTTCATGCGAAATGAGACGTTCTCATTAGGTGTGTGTAATGGTTGCCAAATGATGGCACAGTTACGCGATATTATTCCTGGCGCTGAGCATTGGCCAACGTTCCACCGCAACTTAAGCGAACAGTTCGAAGCTCGCGTATCAATGGTTGAAGTCACGGAGTCTCCTTCGATATTACTAGCGGGTATGACTGGAACGAAGATACCGGTTGCGGTTGCTCACGGCGAAGGTCGTGCGGTATTCGACTCACTCGATCATCAAGATGCCGTGTCACTGGCGTTGCGATACATCGATGATCAAGATCAACCAACAGAACGCTATCCGTTGAACCCGAACGGTTCGGCAAACGGTTTGACTGGTGTAACTTCTAAGGATGGTCGCGCGACCATCATGATGCCACATCCAGAGCGTGTATTCCGCACGGTATCTAACTCTTACAAACCTGAAGAGTGGGATGAGAATGGTGCATGGATGAAGATGTTCTTGAACGCACGTGAGTTCTGTAATTAACCACAAAAAATTGTGTTTCAAGAAGCCACCGCTATTCGTTTAGCGGTGGCTTTTTTCGTTCGCCTAGTATTTCGGTGTGGTAGGAGGTGTCTACCAATTCACTTCCAGTGACACGCCGACAGAGCGTGGCTCACCGAGTTGGTAATACGGCTCGGTTACATAACCGTTAGCTGGGTTGTTTCCGAAACTACCAAAACCACGCGTCGCAAACATCTCGTCGGTTAAGTTGGTTCCATACAGTCTCAAGCTTCCCCAAGTGGTCTGGTAGCTGATGGCTGCGTTGAGCAAAGCATAGGCATCGGATTGAGTGTCATG
>JABXIR010000277.1 GCA_013372965.1 Gammaproteobacteria bacterium | reverse complement strand
AGCGACCTTCCGGCGCTCATCGATGTGGCGTTTATCGATGATACGTCGACCCACGGTACGCAGGGGGTTGTGGGAGGATCGTCGGGCAATGAAGTGGCAAACCTGACTGCGGTATTTACTAAGCGGCCCGTTCAAACATTAAGCCAAACGCCAACCGTTCAAACGACAAACCAAGTGGCCTCGGCTAATTTACTCGGGGCGGCTGCCCTTGTTCACGAACAAAGCTCTGGTGGTACGGGTGGTACCGGTGTGACTGGTGGGGTAACGACGCAACCCCCGATCACGACCCCGCCACAGGTGCCCACTGACCCTCTTGCAGCAATTTACCAAGGGGTGACAACGGTAACACAAACACAGCTCCCGACTCAGTTAAATACCCTGCATCCTGAGCCTTATGCGTCGTACATTACGGTTGGGCTCGAAAGCGGTCTTCACGTGATTGACTCCGTCATGAATCGTGGTCTTGCTGGTCATCACAATACACGTGGTGCCATTGCTAACGAGACGGGCTCAGGATCGATCGAGTGGATCGATGCGAGTGGTGTCAGTGGCGATGTAGAGGGGTCATCAGATCTCGGTAATTATCACTACGGCATCGATAACGTGACATTAGGCGCATCGTTTGTTGTAACGGATGACTCGGAGCTGGGTTTCTTCATGTCGTTCGGTGAGTACGACCTCGATGAGCACGATATAGCAGCGCAAACCCTGAGTTCTAAAACGCTATCCGCTGGCCTGTATACGAGAAAATATCTTGGTAACTGGAGCGTTGATGGTTTGCTAGGCTACAGTCATGGGTCGCATCGCTCGAGTCGTGAAGTTATCTTTGGCCAAGTAACAGGAGATGCTTACAGCCGCTACAATAGCGCAAGTTGGCTTGCCTCGACGCGCGTAGCTTATCGCTTCGAACTCGCTAGCAGCTTCTCATTGAGCCCAAGTTTAGGCTTGAACTATCAGCATTATCGCCAAAGCAGCTTTTCCGAACGCGGCGAAGAGCGTCTCACAATGTATGTAGAGGAGGCGACGGCTGAGTCGTGGATTACTTCAGCGGGGCTGACCGCAGAAATCGGACCGTGGAGCGCTTTCAAGCCGCTCCTGATGGTGCGATACGAGTACGATTGGTCGGCTGGGGCTGACAACAATCACGAAATCTTTGCCGGACTGAACGCAAACCCAGGAGTGTCCGAAGGGTTTGTCGGCCAGAGCCGTGGGAGCGAGGCATGGGTTTACGGTGTGGGCTTTGCCTCATCGCCTGTCGCAGGATTCCAAATGACCGGTGGAGTGATCTGGTCGGACACCGAAAACGGTGAAGAAATTGGCGGTGGCTTATCGGCGTCCTTCGCGTTCTAAGCGCTTACACATAGGCGAGCGCTGCATCGAGAACTTCGATGCCGGCGCCCGGCTTGTAGGCATTCTCGCTGATGTGTCTTCTGAATTGTTTGCCTCCCGGCTGGGCATTAAACAAACCTATTATGTGGCGAGTCATATAATTGAGTTTGGCACCCTCAGAGAGTTGCGACTCAATGTAAGGATAGTAAGCCCGCAACGCGTCTTTACGGTTGCTGTGCGGGCCGTTTTGACCGAAATATCTCGAATCAATTTCATGCAGAAACCAAGGCGTTTGATACGCAACACGCCCGAGCATCACGCCGTCGACATGCTGTAGCGCTTCATCGATTTGCTCGTAGCGGGTAAACCCTCCATTGATGACGATCTCTAGGTCGGGTCGGTCTTGCTTTAGCTGGTAAACGAGTTCATAGCGCAGTGGCGGAATCTCACGGTTCTCTTTGGGTGATAAACCGTTTAACCAAGCTTTTCGTGCGTGAACAATGAAATGGTTGACGCCGCCTTTAGCCACCGTATCAACAAAGTTTAGTAGGCTAGGGTAGTCTTCTTGGTCATCGATACCGATGCGATTCTTAACGGTTGCCTTGATATCTACACGCTGAGTGACGGCCTCCATGCAACGAGACACCAAGTCGGGCTCTGCCATTAAACAGGCGCCAAAAAACCCCGACTTAACTCGGTCGGATGGACACCCGCAGTTGAGATTGACCTCGTCGTAACCGTAATCCTGTGCAATTGCAGCCGCCTCAGCTAGCTGTTCTGGGTCGCTACCACCAAGCTGAAGGGCGATTGGGTGTTCGACGTCGTTGTAGCCAATGAGGTATTCTCGGTGACCATGAATAACCGCGTTGGCCGTCACCATTTCGGTGTACATGAGGCTTTGCTGCGTCAATACTCGCCAAAAGGCTCGACAGTGCCTGTCGGACCATTCCATCATCGGTGCGGTAGAGATTCGAAACGCTTCGGTCATAACTTCGTCTAATTGCTCAATTGGAAACGGTGGCATTATATCAGGGTTTTTGCCATTAGATTCCCCCGTAAATCTACGCACAGCTTGGGCGTATTAGGGATTCGTGTATAATCTGCGACAAGTTAAGCTACCCTAATACTTCAGTAGCAAAAATCGGCTTTATAATCGGAAATTTAAAATGACCATTCGCACGCGCATAGCACCTTCTCCTACCGGTGACCCACACGTTGGAACGGCATATATTGCCTTGTTTAACATGGTATTCGCTCAACAGCAGGGCGGGCAATTCTTGCTTCGAATCGAAGATACCGACCAAGAACGTTCGACCCCCGAATCTGAGCAAGCGATTCTCGATTCGCTGAAATGGCTCGGCTTGAACTGGGATGAAGGTCCGGACGTTGGTGGTCCATACGGTCCGTATCGACAAAGCGAGCGCATGGACATCTACAAGAAATACGCACAGCAGTTACTCGACGATGGCCATGCGTTCTATTGTTTCGCCACTCCAGAAGAACTGGACGCCATGCGCGAGCAACAGGTTGCAAACGGTGAGTCACCTAAGTACGACGGTCGCGGCTTATTGCTGAGCGACGAGGAAATTCAGGCTAAGCTAGATGCTGGCGAACCATACGTTGTTCGAATGAAAATTCCGAGCGAGGGCAGCTGTAAGTTTAACGATATGCTGCGAGGCGAAATCGAAATTGACTACGCCCAAGTCGACATGCAGGTGCTGCTAAAGGCAGATGGCATGCCAACGTATCACTTGGCAAACGTCGTCGACGATCACCTGATGGAGATTACCCACGTGATGCGTGGGGAGGAGTGGATTAACTCGGCTCCTAAGCACATTCTTCTGTACGAATACTTCGGTTGGCAAGCGCCTGTACTGTGCCACTTACCGCTACTTCGTAACCCAGATAAATCGAAGTTGTCGAAGCGTAAGAATCCAACGTCAATCAACTTCTATCAGCGCATGGGTTACCTGCCAGAGGCAGTGCTGAACTATCTAGCACGCATGGGCTGGTCGATGCCTAATGAAGAAGAGAAGTTCTCGCTTGACGAAATGCGCGCCAACTTCAATATCGAGAAGGTGTCATTGGGTGGGCCGGTCTTCGATGTCGAAAAACTTGATTGGTTGAACGGTCGTTGGATACGCGAAGATCTCTCTGAAGATCAGTTAGCCGAGCGCATCGGATCGTGGGCGTTAAATGAAAACTATCTAAAAGCTATTTTGCCGCTCGTTTCGACGCGTCTTGAGAAACTTAGCGATATCGGCCCACTCACGCAGATGTTCTTTATGGGACTACCGAACATAAGCGCTGAAGACCTCGCGATGAAGAAGCTTGACGAAGATACGGTTAAGAAGATACTGCAGTTCGTTGCATGGCGTCTTGATTCTATAAGCGACTGGCGTAAGGAGACGCTTTATTCGGAACTTAACACGCTGGCGGAGGGAATGGATTTAAAACTCCGAGATTTGATGCAGCCGTTGTTTATTGCCATGAGCGGTTCAACGACAACTCCGCCGTTATTTGATGCAATGGTTGTGTTGGGTCCCGATTTGACCAGAGCGCGCGTTCGCCACGCAGTCAATGTGTTGGGTGCTCCTGGTAAAAAAGTGCTGAAGAAGCTCGAAAAAGCCTATCGCGCACTCGCCTAAACTGTCCTTAAACCGCTCGGCCTATTAAAGCCGAGCGGTTAAACCTGAGAATCGTTGCGTCTTATTCATGATCGAATAGCGCAGCGATTTTTTCGTTCCAACATAGACAAATCTTTTCTTCGCTCGGGTCAGACCAGTAAACAGTAGCTCGCGAGTCAGAAGTGACTTTTGTGCTTCCGTCGGTGCGTCGGGCAGTACAACGGCACATCCTTCAAATTCCGACCCTTGGCTTTTGTGAATCGTCATCACGTAGGCCGTTTCGACCTTGGGAAGGCGTGAAGGCAATACCAGCCGAGGTTGGTTGTTTTCCCCTTCGAAACACGCCATTAAACGGCCGTCGACTTCGACGATAATCCCAATGTCACCATTAAAGAGGTTTTGGTTGTAGTCATTTTCGAGCACCATTAACGGGCGCCCTCGATAATGTTCGCTTGACGGTACAATGGACTGGCGCTCGGCTAGATAAGCCTCGATTCGTTCGGTTAGCGCGTGTACACCAGCATCACCATCACGAGTGGCGGCAAGAATTCGCCATTGACTGAAGTGGCTCAGTGCCTCAATGAGTGGCTGTGGCGCATCCGTGACGATTGAAGCAACGGTGTCGAGATAGTCGAAGTAAGGTGTGCACAATGCCGCGATATCTAAGTCCGTGTAATGGATTAATTCGGGATGCGACTCGTTAAAGAGAATCAGTTCGGCGTCGTCGGGATTGTCTTGTTTAATTGCGCTAGCGAGCCTACCGATACCGCTGTTGTCATTGAAACGGTACGAGTGCGTTAGCTCGGCGAGGCATCCGAACAGCCTACTGTTCGGCGACTGAGACGCCAAACATAGGTCGGCAAGCACAGAGCCGGCTTCGACACTCGCGAGCTGATTGGCGTCGCCTAGGAAGATCAATTGCGTCTTGGCTGGCAGTGCTTTCAAAAGTTTCAGCATCAAACCCGCATCGATCATTGAAGCCTCATCGACGACCACAATGTCGGTAAGCAATGGATTATTGGCGTGAAACCGTGCTTTGTGTCGGCCCAAACCAATGGCTCGATGAATCGTTTTGGCCTCGGTTGGTATTTGCGCTTTTACATCGTTTGATACATCAAGTTGATCGATTTGATGACGCATTGATTCGGCCAATCGCGCCGCTGCTTTGCCCGTTGGTGCTAGCATTAAAATATCGAGTGACGTTCGGTCGTATAGTTCTACCAGACTCGCTAAAATTTTGGCTACGGTGGTGGTCTTACCCGTGCCCGGACCACCGACGATAATCGACAGTTGCTGCGACGTCGCGATTCGTGCCGCGTCAATCTGGCGCTCGTGGGCGTTATTGGGATTAAACAATCGATCGATGACGGGATCGGTTGATTTCTCAAACTCGAGAGGATTCACGCGAGAGAGCAGTGATTCGGCGATCGTAACCTCAAGGTGATGGTATCGCTGCCAGTAAAGATATCCGTTGTCGAACACAATGGGGCAGTGAGGATTCTGTCCGGACGAGATGGCCCGGCTGTTGATTACTTCTTCGTCGAGCGCTCGTTGCCATTGGCTCGTCAAAGACTCCGAAAGCAGCTGACGCGCTGCTGATAGAGGCAGACTGGTATGACCTTCAAGCGACATGCTGTGCAATAGATCGATCAGCGGTCGAATGATCGGCCAGTTCTCGGTGGCAATGTTCGGTTCGATCATGCGGTTGAGTAGTTGGCATGTAATGGTGTGATCAGTCATCGTGTCGAGCTCCGCTACCGAATAAACTGTCGAGCGATTCGATGAGTTCTAAGGGCGGTTTATAAAAGTAAATACCCGTTGAACGTTCGGGTGTCATTCCTCGAAGATAAAAATAGTAGACACCACCAAAATCGCGTTCGTAGTGATAGTTCGCCAAACGTGCCCCAAGATGACGGTGCATCGCTAGCGCGTAGATCAGGAACTGCAGAGTGTAACCACTCGCGCGAACCGCAACCTCTAAATGAGTCTGGTCGTACAAGTCGAAGTGGTCTCCTAAATAATTCGATTTGTAGTCGGCGACGTAGTATTTGCCGTCATGACGAAAGCTCAAATCGATATAACCTTTGAGGTGACCACGAACTGACTCGAAAGCTAACGGATGATCGAGGTAGTCACGGACCAGCCTGTTGAGCCTAGAGGCTTGAAGGTCATCTTGAATCGGTAAGTTAAACTCCATCTCAGCAAGGCGATCGCTAGGATTCAACAGTCGCAATGATAGGTCTCCAAGATACGGTGTGTTAACCACGTCATTCAGCCACCGACGATACGCGTTTACTCGGTTGGGATCTTCGTGGTTAGTCACGCCGAACTGTGTCATGTATACGCTTAATTCGCTCGCAACTGAAGGGTCGTTGAATCGATCAAAGTCGATATATTCGAGTGCGGCGTGAAGAAAATTGCCCACGTGTGCGCCCTTGTCGAGCGTAAATCGCTCGGCAATCTCGGTATTGCTCTCTTCCTTGGTGATTGCTAAGGAATGGCTCATACCTCGCGTTAGGGCGGAGTAACTCGT
>JABXIR010000006.1 GCA_013372965.1 Gammaproteobacteria bacterium | reverse complement strand
TCACATCGCCGAGTACCTGAGGTGCTTGAGACCAAAACTTAGCGCGTACACGGCGTCGTGAGATACCGTCATTGCCCATCACGAAATGCCCCTCAGGAAGCCTGATATTGACTCCGCGTGTGACTCTGTCAATGCCTTGTAAAAGCCAAGGATTAGTGTCAGATAGCCGAAGGGCTTCAATCGATAAGCAGCAGGTTTGAAACTGCTCGAGATACCGAGTAACGAAGCGCTGATCCCAGCTTGCGTGGATCACACGGAAATTAGGAAATTCGAGAAATAGCGGCTGGTTCACCAACCAATCTACAAGAGCTAACTGCTCTTCTTCGCTATAGGCTCTCAGTGTTTGGTGTAGCTGTAGTTGATTTGACTTACTGCGAGGAAACGCGAAATTCCCCGACAAACCGATCTGGCGATGCCAGTTAATAAAATTAATTTCGTGGTTACCGAGAATAAAATACGCCGAGTTACTCTCAACCATCGTCACGACGATATCAACGACCCGGCGCACATTCGGTCCACGATCGATAACATCCCCCACAAAGATCGCCTTTCTCCGCGGATGAATGAACCCTGCCCCGTGTTGTTGGTAGCCGAGAGCAAGTAGCAACGCCTCGAGTTTATCAGCGTGTCCGTGTACGTCACCAATAATATCGAAGCCAGGAGTCAAACTAATCGACTCCCCCAGCCTAACTTCGACCGGCATATCTGATAAAAATTATGCGTTTTAGGATGCAGTAACTTGAGGGGCTGTTTAAATTGTCGAACGAACAGCTCATCGCCCGGCTGTGTGGCTGCATGAGACTGCCCATCACAGGTCACTCGCGGGTAAGTTCGGTTATGCTTCGCGATCACGATACGAAGCTCGCTCGAAGCCGGCACAACGATTGGTCGATTTGTTAGACCGTGAGGAAACATTGGGACCATAACAAAGGCATTAATCGAGGGATGAAGAATCGGCCCACCCGCCGATAGCGAGTAAGCTGTAGAGCCTGTGGGCGTGGCCAAGATCAGACCATCGGACGACTGAGAATAGACAAACTGTCCGTCAATAAACACTTCAAATTCAATCATGCGAACCGATTGACCTGGGTGCAAAACGACGTCGTTTAGCGCCTGAGAGTTTGCTATTTCAATGCCATCGCGCATTAGCGTGGCATCGAGCAAGAATCGCTCTTCTTCGTAGTAGTCACCATCAAGAATTTTACTGATGCTCGTTTCTAATTCGCCTGGAACGATATCGGTTAAAAAACCTAACTTACCTCGATTCACTCCCAAAATCGGCACATCATAGCTTGCTAGCTTACGTGCACACCCTAGTAACGTCCCGTCACCCCCGACTGCAATCACCAAATCAGCGTGTTCGCCAATCTCTTTTGTTGATGCTGGAACAATACCTTCAAGCGAATCTACGTAAGGATTTGAGCGGTCAACTAGCACCTTAACACCACGACGCACGAGCACCTCCACGACATCAGTCATGGTGGACGCGATCTCAGGGTTATATTTATGCCCCATTAGTCCGACGGCTTTCATATGCATGCAGTGCAATTCCTATTTCTATTACGTTTAGCCTAACACACTAGGGGGATTATGACGCAATCCCCCGGTATGAAGAAGCACCTGTGGCATTCCACTGTACGGCGACGCTAGAAGCATCCGAAGCGCATGAACGGTGTATACCGTATCAAGGCACAAACCAATCGCTTGCGCCGCACGAATCAGCTCATGATCCGACTCACGAAGACGCCCGAATCGGATTCTGGGCGCTGGGTAAACGATAGGTGACTGGAGTACCTGACAGAACTGATTCGGCCGCACGACTGGGACCACGACCAGTTGATGCTGTGGATCAATGTGTCGCTCGAGATACTGGGCAGTGACACCGGTTCCTGCGGCCAAAAACAACTGTGTAGGCACGCCGAGTTGCTGGTTAATAAGGCGGGCGAGATGCTTGATGCCATGCTCAGCGTTTGCGCCATTACCTCCCTCAGGTATAAACACATCAGCGCCACTTTTGCTGAGCGCCCCTTGAATCCACCGCTGCTCATACCGACGTTGATACTCGTTACTACTCACCCACTCAACCGCAATACCTGAAGCCTCAAGACACTGAATCGTGTGTGAGTGATCAAATTCGCCAAAGGGTTCACGCACGAACGCGCTAATTTTAAATTGCTGAGCAAACGCCGTTAGTGCGTATAGATGATTAGAATAAGCACCACCCACAGATAGAATATGAGTGTTGCTTGGGAGAGAATCTAGGTACCCTAAAAGCTTAAAGTACTTGTTACCGTGGCATGGACTGTCGAAGTCACCCAAATACAGTACGTCGAAGCCGCGCTCACCGAGTTGGTAATGATCTTTGGTGAGCATCCTCGACCTTTCCTGGCAACTTACTCGCTCGGAACGTAAACAATTTTCGGGTAGATTTTGTCGAACTCGTAATGTTCACCACAAATGACACATTTGTGAGGACGTTTCGCAGCTGCGGAACTCTGATCAGTGCAAATCACCATCCCAGACTCACACTTGTCGCAGAGGTAGTTAACTTCTACTGGTTTAACGTCGCGACGTACTTCAGGCATGAATTACTCCTTAATCGAATACCATTCGTATAACCGACAAGTCTAAACCAATGAATTGTCTTTGAGGAAGTCTTTATCGTAATTATGTTGAAAACCCGAAGACAGATAGTTACACTTGAAACCAGTTTGCAGGATATTGAGACAATAACAATGAAAGGTACCAGCTACACTGCGCGACCCGTCGATGAAAATGGCTTCGTAAATTACAGCGCCGAAGACTCGGCTACTTGGGCGACACTATTCGAAAGACAGCAACCACTGGCGCGCGCGCACGCCGCGACGCCCTACGTAGACGGCATGGAGACGCTTGGTCTAAGCCATATTGGGCCAGCTCAAATCCCAGAAGTTAACACGGTGCTTCTAAAGCATACCGGATGGCGTCTCGAGCCAGTTGAAGCCCTCATTAATTTCAATCGCTTCTTCGGGCTTCTTGCAGAACGTAAATTTCCCGCGGCGACGTTTATGCGTCGCCCCGACGAGCTCGACTACCTTCCTGAGCCCGATCTGTTCCACGAAGTCATGGGTCACTGTCCGATGTTGTGTAACCCAACCTTCGCTTCTTTCACTGAATGGGTGGGTAAAACCGGTGTAAAATGCAACCACGCCCAACAGGTTGCTCTCGCGCGACTTTACTGGTTTACCGTCGAATTTGGCTTAGTCATGGAAGGCGAAGCGCTCAAAATTTTTGGTGGCGGCATTTTGAGCTCCCCGAAAGAGATACTCCACTCGCTCGACAAAACAATCGTCGAACATCGAACATTCGACGTTGAGCAGATCCTAAGAACGAAATATCATATCAATGAACCGCAACCAATTTACTACGTCATGACTTCAGCTCAGGATCTACTCGATATCCAGACCCTGCCGATTCTAAAGCTTATCGACGAGGCGATTGAAGATCTTAATAAAGAAAAAGAATTGAGTTAATCCATGGAAGCCCAAGAAACGATTGAACTAAACGACTTCTTACCCTATCGACTCTCGCTCCTGTCAAACCAGGTGTCGAACGCGATTTCAAGCTACTACGCCGATAAGTTCAATCTTTCTATTTCAGGTTGGCGGGTCATCGCGCTACTCGCCCAGTTTCCCAAAAGTACGGCGGCCGACTTAGTGGCGCGAACAAAAATGGACAAAGTCGCGATCAGTCGTGCGGTTAATGCCCTCATTCAGCAAGGCTACATATCACGTATTCAAAGCAAAATTGATCGTCGCAGAGCCTACTTAGAGCTCACTGAGACCGGTCATCAGGTATACACCGATATCATTCCGGTAGCAAAAAACTACGAACAATTCCTCATCAGTGAACTATCAAACGAACAGCTCAGCATGCTAAACGAACTTCTAGGTCAACTGACCGAACGTGCCCTTCAACTCGATCAAGTCAACGAGTAACCATCTCGGCAATAATCGTTAGTTTGGTTCCGGCTGAATAGAAGCATGTCCCGCGTGATGCAAGGTTTGGGTCGGGTAAGCGATCTCTGCCCCATGACGTCTGATGATATCGAAGATATCGAGCAAGATTTGTTCTTTAATCTCGTGAAAACGCACCCAGCCCGTTGTTTTGGTGAAGCAATACACCATAATCTCGAGCGCAGAATGACCGTAGCCATTGAGATTCACAATCAAAACGCGTTCGGTATCAATCTCTTCGTGATTAACAAGGTAACTGCGAATCGTCTTGATGATTGATTCGACGCACTCGCCGTCTTGATAACGAACACCGATGGTTTCTTTGAGACGACGGTTACGCATTCGGGAAGGTGTCTCCACACTGATTTTGGTGAACGTCGAATTTGGAATATAAAGTGGTCGTTGATCGAAGGTTCGGATACGCGTGATTCGAAGGCCGATATCCTCTACTACCCCTTCAATTTCTTGATCTGGTGAACGCACCCACTCGCCCACCGTAAAAGGCCGATCCAGTCTTAACATAACCGCACCGGCAAAGTTAGCCACCAGGTCTTTGGCCGCGTAGCCCACCATCAAGCCACTCGCCGATCCAAAGGCAACGAGACTCGAAAGCGGTACACCAATCACTTGCATCG
>JABXIR010000153.1 GCA_013372965.1 Gammaproteobacteria bacterium | reverse complement strand
GCCAGCGATAAAATCTACGGAATTTGCAGCCGTTCTGTCGGCAATGATCGTGATACTCAAACCAACGGGTCCGATCGATCCTGTCGATGCACCAATCGTTGCCAAAACTTCTTCTTCTGTTGCGAAAGTAAGCGGGCTATGTACCAGAGGGTGTTTTTCGGCCTTAAGCTCGTTGAGTTCATGATCACCCCGAACCACCAGGGCCACGAGTGGATAGGTGCCGTCCTCATCGTGCGTACCTTGTACGATTAACGTCTTTAATACCTTAGACTCGCAGACATTGAGCTGAGCCGCGACTTCTTGCACTGTTTTCGCATTAGGCGTAGCTACTTTTTCGGCGGCTTCACCCGATGCGCTGTCGCCGTTGTTGAGTGCAACAGCTTCTGCTAGCTCAACGTTGGCAGCAAAATCCGATGCCGAAGAGAATGCGATGTCATCTTCGCCGGAATCAGCTAGGACGTGAAACTCATGCGAGGCGCTGCCACCTATGGAGCCCGTGTCGGCGAGCACGGCTCGGAAATTCAGACCGAGCCGGTTAAAGATGCGCGAGTATGCGTCATACATTGCATCGTAGGTTTGCTGCAAGCTTTCTTGATCCGCGTGGAACGAGTACGCGTCCTTCATGATGAACTCGCGCGAACGCATCACGCCGAATCGTGGGCGAATTTCATCTCTAAACTTGGTTTGTATTTGATACAAAGAGAGTGGCAGTTGCTTGTAACTACTGATTTCGTTTCGGACAAAGTCGGTGATGACCTCTTCGTGGGTTGGGCCTAGGCAAAAATCGCGACCGTGACGATCTTTAAAGCGAGCAAGCTCCGGTCCGTACTGTTCCCAGCGTCCAGACTCTTGCCATAATTCGCTTGGCTGAACCACCGGCATGAGCATTTCTTGAGCACCCGTTCGGTTCATCTCTTCACGGACCACTTTTTCGACGTTGCGTACGACTCGAAGACCTAGTGGGGTCCAGTTGTAAAGGCCGCTGGCCATTTTGCGAATTAGACCGGCACGAAGCATCAGTTGGTGGCTAATGACTTCAGCGTCTGAGGGTGTTTCTTTTAAGGTGCTAATTAGGTATTGGCTAAGGCGCATAAATAAAACTCTGTGAGGCCAACTAGGGCGTTCAATATAAAGCGTCTATTGTAGGGAAAAAGTGACCAAAATGCATGGATTTATGTTATTCCAGTCGTGTCGCTTTGTGATATAGTATCAGATCAAATTTTGCCCATACATTTGCGGTAGAAGAGTTCTGGTCGATTGCATAAATAGCTGTCGAAACGTTAGATCACCCATCCCGTGGTCAACACCGGTAAAGTTGAGATCATTAACTCGCGTCTCTAATGAATTTGTTGCATTAGCACCTCGAGTGCTAATGAGTCGTCGAGGCTGTTAGAAGCCCCGTTTCAAGTTTTGTATAAGTTAATTTTAGGAAGTAAAAAATGCGCTCGATTTATTGTGGCGAACTTCGCGCCGAGCACGTCGGACAGACGGTAACGTTGTGTGGTTGGGTAGACCGTCGTCGTGATCACGGTGGTGTTATTTTCTTAGATATGCGCGATCGTGATGGCATTGCACAGGTGGTCATTGATCCCGATGCGGGGGAGCACTTCAATACAGCCGACCGAGTTCGTGCTGAGTACGTCGTAAAAGTTACTGGACGCGTCAAGCAGCGTGGTGAAGGTTTAGTCAATCCAAGCATGGCTACGGGCGAAATTGAAGTATTCGCAGAAGAAGTTGAAATTCTTAACGCATCGGCGCCAATGCCGTTTCAGTTAGATGGTTTTACGAATGTCGGTGAGGACGTGCGTCTGAAGTATCGCTACCTTGATCTCCGTCGTCCAGCCATAGCCAATAACTTGCGCTTGCGCTCGAAAGTGACCACCGCCATTCGTAACTTCTTAGACTCGGAAGGCTTTCTCGATATCGAAACACCGATCTTAACCCGCGCAACACCTGAGGGTGCACGTGATTATCTCGTGCCAAGCCGAACTCATGATGGAAAATTCTTTGCGCTTCCTCAGTCGCCGCAGCTGTTCAAGCAGCTACTCATGGTGGCAGGTATGGATCGCTATTATCAAATCGCGAAGTGCTTCCGTGACGAAGACTTGCGCGCAGATCGCCAGCCTGAGTTTACTCAAATCGATATTGAAACGTCATTCCTTGATGAGACCCAAATTATGGATATCACCGAGCGAATGATTTCGCATCTCTTCAAAGAGTATGTCGGCGCTGACCTAGGTCCGTTCCCAACCATGCCATTCTCCGAGGCAATGGAGAAATATGGCTCAGATAAGCCTGACCTTCGTATTCCTCTTGAACTCGTTGAAATTAAAGATTTGATGGCAAAGGTTGAGTTTAAAGTATTCTCTGGCCCGGCTAACGATCCCAAGGGCCGTGTAACTGCGTTAAAACTGCCAAACGGAAACGACCTTCTTACTCGTAAACAAATTGACGACTACGCCAAGTTTGTCTCCATATACGGAGCAAAGGGCTTGGCTTACATCAAGGTTAACGATCGTAGCGATGTCGAAAACGGTCTTCAGTCTCCGATTGTTAAGTTCCTCGATAACGACACTCGTGAAGCAATCCTCGATCGAGTTGATGCTCAGACTGGCGATATTGTTTTCTTCGGCTCAGACTCGGCGAAAGTGGTTTCAGAAGCGTTAGGAGCGCTTCGCTGCAAACTAGGCGAAGACTTGAACTTATACACGTGCGACTGGGCGCCGCTTTGGGTTGTTGATTTTCCAATGTTTGAAGCAACAGAGGCGGGTCTCACGTCGCTTCACCACCCGTTTACCGCACCTTCATGTACACCGGAAGAGCTAAAAGCAAATCCAGAGGCAGCTTTATCGCGCGCCTACGATATGGTTTTGAATGGTTGTGAGCTTGGTGGCGGTTCGGTTCGTATTCACGATGAAACCATGCAGCAGGCGGTATTTGAGCTTCTTGGCATCGATGCCGAGGAGCAGAGAGAGAAGTTTGGCTTCCTTCTCGATGCGCTTAAGTACGGTGCTCCTCCGCACGGTGGTTTGGCGTTTGGCCTTGATCGTATCATTATGTTAATGACCGATTCGGCATCGATTCGTGATGTTATTGCATTCCCGAAAACTCAGACCGCGGCTTGTGTTATGACAGATGCGCCTGGTCTAGTTGATGATGCGCAGTTAACCGAACTCAATATCAGAGTTCAGTTGCCCGAAAAATCAGAGTAATCAAGTCAGTAGGTTATGGCTGGACATAGTAAATGGGCGAATATTCGCCATCGTAAAGCGGCGCAAGATGCAAAGCGCGGAAAGATCTTCACTAAGCTGATCCGTGAGCTCGTCGTTGCGGCGAAGTCGGGTGGAGGTAATCCCGAGGACAACCCTCGTTTGCGTGCAGCGGTCGATAAAGCGCTTGGTGCAAATATGAAGCGCGACACCATCGATAAGGCGATAGCGCGTGGCGCGGGTGATGCTGAAGGCGATAATTACGATGAAATAACCTACGAAGGCTACGCTCCCGGTGGAGTGGCGGTGCTCGTTGAAACATTGACAGATAATCGAAATCG
>JABXIR010000002.1 GCA_013372965.1 Gammaproteobacteria bacterium | reverse complement strand
GGTTATGTCGATTGGAGCCACTGGTTGGCTTGCGATAGTGCATTGGCGGTTCCAACCGAGAACACGGGTCCAGTGTTGCCGTACACCCGCGCAACGGCGCACACCGCCGGTTGGCAATGGCGAATTCCTTTGCAGCACCGCACGGGCAACGGTCACGTTTATTCGAGTCGATTCATGAACGACGACGAAGCGCTCGATATATTGACCCGAAATCTCGATGGCAACATGCTGAAAGACCCCATGCAGCTGCGTTTCCAAACGGGCAAGCGTGAACGTTTCTGGCACAAGAACTGTGTCGCGTTGGGGCTAGCCAGTGGTTTTATGGAGCCACTCGAGTCGACTTCGATTCATCTTGTACAGTCGGCGCTGAGTCGACTCATTGACTTATTCCCGACTCGTGAGTTTAGCCAGGCTGAGGTCGATGAATATAACAAGCGTACGCACTTTGAGTACGACACGATTCGTGACTTTCTCATCCTCCACTACAAGGCGACCGAGCGGAACGACAGTGAGTTCTGGAACTACTGCCGAACAATGTCGATTCCCGACAGTCTGAGCGAAAAACTCGAGCTGTGGAAATCGGGAGGGCGTTTCTATCGAAACGATGATGAACTGTTCACTCAGATGAGTTGGGTTCAAGTGTTAATTGGCCAAGGCGTTATTCCAAATGACTGCCACGCAATCGCGAAGAGTTTAGGTTCTGAGCAGTATCAAAGTTATGTTCAATCAATTGATCATGTCTTGGGTCAAGCTGTGGGCCAAATGCCCTCACACGACGACTTTATTAAGCAACACATCGCTGCGGTGCTAAGCTAATCCTATCAATCGATAGGAGGCGAAAATGAAACTACCTGCAGTACTTTTCCTCGCCTTGCCAATGACCTCGTTGGCGGGCGAATTCACACTTCAAACCAACGACTATTTATATGTTGTCGAGCAAAGTGAGTCTGAGGCTCGTTCGATTGGCAGTATCGTAGTGCGCGTTTATGAGTACGAGGGTGATGCGTCCTCGCGAACCTTTTTCGTCGCTGGAGGTGTCTTCAGCCGAGATGGTTCAATCGTCGATGTTACGTTGTATGATGTGACTCTCGATGGAGTCGATGAGCTCGTCGTGGTTACCGAGTCGGTTGGCACCGGTGGCTACAAGCATTTTATGGCAATAAGTCGAGATGCTGAGACGCTAGAATTACTTGAAGTACGTTCTCCTGACGACCCGAAAGTTACGATTGATGAGGTTTTTTAGTGATTACAATTGCACCTTCAGAACGACTGACCTATCGCCTGTTGACGGCGGACGATGCCGAGTTACTTTGGGAATTAGATCAAGATCCTGAGGTTATGAAATACATCACCCATGGCGAAATCAGCTCACGGGAGAAAATACACACGGTCTTCTTACCGAGAATGGCTCAGTATCATAATCCGGAGAAGGGCTGGGGATTGTGGGGCGTGTTTTCGAAACACGATGAGGATTTTCTCGGGTGGGTTTTGGTGCGACCGATGGGCTTTTTTAGTCAGCAACCGACAGATACCAATAATCTTGAATTGGGCTGGCGATTTAAACGGCGTTACTGGGGTGCAGGCTTCGCAACCGAGGCGGCAACCGCCGTGCTAGAAACGCTTCGATCTGAGAGTTCTGCTTCGCAGTTCTCGGCGATTGCCATGCCGGAGAACGAGGGATCAATTAACATCATGAAGAAGCTAGGAATGCAGTTTGTCGATCAGCGAGTGATTGATGACGTCTTAGGGCCAATTACGGCGGTTTACTTCACAATGAGTTAGTTTTTCACTCGTTTCTTAAATTGTTTAGGACTTTTACCCGTTTGAGTACCCGAAATCCGCGGCTTTGGGCTTTTCTTGATATTTGTATAACCGTTATCATCTAAAAAAATGTAGTTTTACTACAGGTTATCTGGTCGAACTTCGACTAAATTGTTATCATTCGCGCAAATTTTCATCCTGACTGAATAGTCATCGGCGTAGTTGTGCCAAAAGCGAACGCGCTATCAACGATAGACAGGAATTTATATGACCACTTCAAAAATCATTTACACCGAAACAGACGAAGCACCCGCGTTAGCGACATACTCGCTTCTTCCAATCGTTAAAGCTTACACGGCGGCCGCTGGCGTTGCGGTTGAGACTCGTGACATTTCTCTTTCGGGTCGTGTGTTAGCGGCGTTTCCAGACTACTTGTCAGAAGAACAGCGTATCAATGATGCACTCGCCGAGTTAGGTGAGTTGGCTAAGCAACCAGAAGCTAACATTATCAAGCTTCCAAACATTTCGGCGTCAGTTCCGCAGTTAGTTGCGACTATTCGTGAGCTTCAGTCGAAAGGCTACCAGCTTCCTGATTACCCAGAAGAGCCAGAAACCAGCGAGGAAGCAACGGTTAAGGCACGCTACGACAAAATTAAGGGCTCAGCGGTTAACCCAGTACTCCGTGAGGGTAACTCAGATCGTCGTGCACCGAACGCAGTTAAAGCCTACGCTCGTACAAACCCGCACTCGATGGGCGCTTGGTCTAGCGACTCAAAGTCGCACGTCGCAAGCATGACGGGCGGTGATTTCTACGGTAGCGAGCAGTCGGTCACAATCGACGGCGCATCGCAGTTTCAGATCGTGTTCAAAGGCTCCGATGGCGATGTCGTTTTGCGTGAGCTTGATGATCTTCAAGCGGGCGAAATCTTAGATTCATCCGTCATGAGCGTAAACGCATTGCGTACGTTCTTGGCCGAGCAGGTTGCTGACGCGAAAGCGAAAGGCGTGTTGTTCTCGCTGCACATGAAAGCAACGATGATGAAAGTATCGGATCCGATCATCTTCGGTCACTGTGTTGAAGTTTTCTACAAGCCAGTATTTGAAAAATACGCAGAGTTGTTTGAAGAACTCGGTGTCGACGTTACCAATGGCCTTGGCGATGTGTACACAAAGATTGCTCAGCTTGAAGACGAGCAGCGTGCGCAAATCGAGGCGGACCTTAACGCGGTATACGACGACGCGCCTGCGCTAGCGATGGTAGACTCAGATCGCGGTATCACCAACTTACACGTTCCATCAGACGTGATTATTGATGCGTCGATGCCAGCGATGATTCGTGGATCAGGTCAAATGTGGAATGCCGATGGCAAGCAACAAGACACCAAAGCAGTCATCCCAGATCGTTGTTACGCGGGTGTTTACGACGCAACAATCAACTTCTGTATTGAAAACGGCGCGTTCGACCCAACGACGATGGGTACTGTACCAAACGTCGGTCTAATGGCTCAGAAAGCAGAGGAATACGGATCGCACGACAAGACGTTTACCGCGCCTGCAAACGGTACGATCGAAGCGCGTGATGCTGACGGTAATGTCATCATGTCGCAAAACGTTGAGGCGGGTGACATCTTCCGTATGTGTCAGGTTAAAGACGCGCCAATCCAAGACTGGGTTAAGCTGGCGGTCAATCGTGCTCGTGCAACGGGCTGGCCTGCGGTTTTCTGGCTTGATGCAAACCGCGCTCATGACGCGCAGTTGATCAAGAAAGTTAAGCTCTATCTTCAAGATCACGACACGAGTGGCCTCGAACTGCACATTATGGCGCCGGTAGAGGCAACGAACTATACGCTTAAGCGCATGAAGGCCGGCGAAAATACCATTTCGGTAACGGGCAACGTACTTCGTGACTACCTCACGGACTTGTTCCCGATTCTTGAGCTAGGCACGTCGGCGAAGATGCTTTCGATCGTTCCTTTGATGAATGGTGGCGGTCTATTTGAGACTGGTGCGGGTGGTTCAGCGCCAAAGCACGTTCAGCAGTTCGAAAAAGAAAACCACTTACGTTGGGATTC
>JABXIR010000111.1 GCA_013372965.1 Gammaproteobacteria bacterium | reverse complement strand
CACCACATAAAAAACGGCGGCCAACGCCGGCGTTTTTTTTTGGTTAACGGGGCGCGTAGCGATGAGAGCCGTCAAGGTTCGAGTCGAGCGAAAGCGAGACCACGTGCAACGCACGCCGAGCCCTCAGGGCGAGGGCATAATCCTACACGACCCACCACATAAAAAACGTCGGCCAAAGCCGGCGTTTTTTTTTTGGTTAACGGGTCGCGTAGCGATGAGAGCCGTTAAGGTTCGAGTCGAGCGAAAGCGAGACCACGTGCAACGCACGCCAAGCCAACGGTGCTCAATTTTCTCAATGGGCATTATGTACGTTCACTAACTTGAGCAAACACACTGCCTCAGATAAACTGCGCCATATCAAATAGATCGCAATTGAAGTACCCGATATGACAGATACCAACGCACGCGACTTTGTTCGCGCACACATTGCAGCTAGTCAGTTACCAGCGAGAGATGACGCTCACGATGCCGAACTCAAAGCTAAGATTAAAGCGAAACTGCAAGAAACCAACGCTGTATTGGTTGCTCATTACTATACCGATCCGGTACTTCAGGAGTTAGCGGAGGAAACAGGCGGGTGTGTGTCCGACTCATTGGAAATGGCTCGTTTTGGTAGAGACCACTCGGCGCAAACGCTCGTTGTAGCAGGTGTAAAGTTTATGGGCGAAACCGCGAAAATCCTTACGCCCAACAAGACCGTGTTGATGCCTGACCTGGAAGCCACTTGCTCTCTTGATATTGGTTGTCCTGCCGATGAGTTTGCTGCCTTCTGTGATCAGTACCCCGACCGTAAGGTCGTTGTCTATGCCAATACCTCCGCTGCCGTAAAAGCGCGTGCCGATTGGGTGGTTACAAGTTCATGTGCGGTAGAAATTGTAAATCATCTTACCGAGCAGGGTGAGAAACTGATCTGGGCACCCGATAAACATCTTGGCAGCTATATTCAGTCAAATTCCGATGCCGACATGATTCTCTGGGATGGCGCTTGCATCGTGCACGACGAGTTCAAAGCGAAAGGTATTTTAGATCTTAAGAAGGTCTACCCCGAGGCGGCCGTGCTCGTGCACCCCGAATCACCGGCGTCTGTCGTTGAGTTGGCCGATGCGGTTGGTTCTACATCTCAACTGATCGCAGCTGCTCAAAACCTGCCACATAAGCAAATGATTGTCGCGACGGATCAGGGTATTTTTTATAAAATGCAGCAATCGGCACCGTCTAAAGAGCTCATCATTGCACCGACAGCGGGAACAAGTGCGACGTGTCGTTCCTGTGCAAATTGTCCTTGGATGGCAATGAATACGCTTGAGGCGGTGCTTGAGGTTCTGGAGACGCGTAGCAACGAGGTTGTGGTTGATGAGCAACTCGCCAAACGCGCGATGCAGCCACTCGATCGAATGTTAGACTTCACTGCGGCGATGAAGCGTTAAAGCTCCATCGCTCTTGCTTGTTGATCTCGAAGCTGACGTTTGCGCTCTTCGGTTCGCGAGATGTCGATTAAATGGTAGTTCTCCAAGCGCATCTGATTGATGCCAAGATCGAGCTGGCGAACGGCCAGTGAGAAAGCACCATTTAACGCGAACCATTCAGCTCGGGCCTTATGAACACCGACTAAATTTCCTGCCAAGCCATACGATTCCGCCAGCAAGAACCAAACATCAGGATTGTCTTGGTGAGACTCAACGATGCGCTCTAAAACAGTTACGCACTCACTGTGTCGCCTCAAGTTAAAAAGGTTTTCCGCGCGAGCAAACTCTACTGGGAATGATCGGGTGTATCGAGACGCAAGATCATCAAGAATCGATTGTGCGTCGTCGTAGCGCTCTGAACCGACGAATGCTTCCGCGCGCGCCAACTGAATGACTAAGTAGTTTGTTGTGTTCAAAGAGATTTCATCAAGAATCTCGAGAGCACGATCCACTTCTTTTCGGCGAGAATAAACGAGTGCTAAGCCATATTTTGCTGCATCTGAACGAGCCTGCCGTTCAGAGGTGAGTTCACGCTCGAGTTGTCCTTCGAGCGCTGCGTCATTCGGCATCGAGAACAGCGAGGCCCTCACGCGCATATAGTAGTAATAGTCGCCTTCACGGTAAGACTCTCTGAGGGGGTACTGGCGAGCTCGCAAAAGAGCATCGGACGCCCGTCGCTCAGAGTAAGGGTGTGACAGAAGGTATTCAGGAATGCTGTTACTCAACCCCGACGACTGTCGTTTCATGATCTCGAACATTTCACCCTGAGCACCAGGGTTGAACCCTGCTGCACTGAGTGTTTGGATGCCTATTCGATCGGCTTCTTGTTCTGCGCTTCTAGAATATCGAAGTGCGTTCTGCTGTGCCGCCGCTTGCGTTGCAACAAGTGCAGCCATGCCCGCCTGACTATTACCGTTGGCAGCCAGTGCCAAACTACCCAACAACATGGCAATCATTGGAACAACCGACGCTTGCTGTTGCTCGACACGGCGCTGAAAGTGATTTTGTGTTAAGTGAGCCAATTCGTGCGACAGAACCGATGCAAATTGCCCTTCGTTCTCGGCGAGCATAAACAAACCCGTATTGAGTCCGATCACCCCGCCGGGCACAGCAAAAGCATTAAGCGAGGGGTTCTCAACAATAACCAGTTTGAGCGAGTTTGGATTGAGGCGCGTGTGTTGCGCAAGTGAGCTAATCGTGTCGTGCGAATACTGCATTAATAATGGGTCGTCGAGCGTAGGCGCCTGGGCACGAAACATGCGAAGCCATGCGTCACCAAGGATTTCCGCTTGAGCCTCTGATAAAACGGCAGACGCCGAGCTTCCTAACTCCGGGATTTGGATGCGATCGTTCTGCGCTGTTTGGGCGGAAATCCCAGGGGCGAAAGTCAGTAGCAGAGAGGCGGCAATCGCCCTCGATAAACCTTTATGTTTTGGAATCTTTAACATGTTTAAACTTTACTTTACCTTGCCTTCGGATTAAACCTAATTCATCGATGATTAACGGTAAATAGCTAGTAAGCCGAAAAATTTACGAGTAGCATCTGAGACTCCGAGACTAAATTTTGGTTCCGATAATTTCTGTGAGAGATGTACTTAATTTAAAGGCGATTTCCTGTCCGATGAGCTTGCTTAAGGTAAAGCGTGCCTTGAGCCAGCTAGAGGTTGGGGCGCAATTGGATGTTCATTTTCGCGATCAGGCATCGTTGTCAGATGCGATACGATTTATTGAGTCTACGACGTCAATCGACATTGTTCTGCATAACAAACTCGAGCTTCGGCTCACTAGGATTAAAGAATGAACCTATATCAGCACTTAAAAAACTGGATTGATCGCGTATTTTCCGATGAGGAAGCTGTCGTAATTGCTGTGTTGATTGTCGTTGGTGTTCTACTGTTTGCTTGGCTAGGTGCGTATTTGGCGCCAGTTCTTGCGTCGATTGTGATTAGCTTTTTGTTGGCAGGTCTTGTAAAGCCATTAGAGCGAGTTGGTGTGCCCCACGCTTGGTCCGTCCTAATAGTGTACTTTTTTTTCGTAGGCGTGCTGACGGTATTGGTATTCGTTTTGATACCGGCCTTGTGGGCACAGTTAGTGGCACTCGCAGAAACAATGCCTGATATCTTTAGTCAGCTTCGTAAGGGCGCCATTGACCTGTCGGCTCGGTATCCTGAGCTGATGTCTGAAGAGCAGTTAAACCAATTATTTCAAACCTTGTCGGGTGAAATTGGAAAACTGACTCAAAGTGCTTTAGCACTCAGCGTCTTGGGGCTTCAAGGAGCATTTGTTGCCGTCATCTATCTCGTGCTAGTGCCAATTTTGGTGTTCTTTTTACTGCGCGACTCTCACTCTATCGGCGACTGGTTGGGTGGCTTTTTACCCAAGCAGCGTAGCCGTCTAGCGAGTATTTGGAGCGAGTTTCTAGGTCAGTGTGGAAACTACGCTCGCGGGAAGGTCATCGAAATTGTGATTGTTGGCGTGGTCAGTTTTGTGAGTTTCTCTGTACTGGGCTTATCGTATGCTGCGCTACTTGGATTGCTCGTTGGTCTCTCCGTCATTATCCCATTCCTCGGGGCTGCTGTTGTAACTATTCCGGTGATGCTGGTTGCTTACTTTCAGTTCGGTGCCTCGTCCGAGCTATTAGTCGTCTTTATTGTGTATCAAGTTATTCAGTTCTTAGATGGTAACGTGTTGGTGCCATTGCTATTCTCCGAGGCTGTAAAAATCCATCCTGTCGGGATCATCTCGGCTGTTTTGGTGTTCGGTGGAATGTGGGGGATCTGGGGTGTGTTCTTTGCAATCCCCTTGGCGACACTGATTAAAGCATTAATTAACTCTTGGCCTACTCCAGAAGACAAACAAACGGCATCTTAAGACGCAAAAGGCGCGTTCATTTACTATTATTGATTCGGGTTTTACCGTGAATCACGGTCATGAATGATCGGTAATATTAGGTAGTCTTATTTTCCATAACCCGTTATTACTGGGCTGCAGCGTTTTTTTGTCATATTCGGTTTCTCTCAAGCTGAGGTTTATGAAACAATATGCGCCTCAAAATTTGTTCTGCGCAGACAACCTAATGGTCTGCGCTTGTAAAATAGACGTAGTCTTCGTCGTTTTCGACCCGCAAGGAGTCAGTTAATGTCTGTACAAAAAGATTTGGATCCCATCGAGACCCAAGAATGGCTTGATGCTTTTGATTCAATGTTACAAAGCAGCGGTCGAGGCCGCGCCGCTTATGTTCTGAAGGAATTGTCAGATCGCGCATTCGCGCAGGGCATCAAGATGCCGCAAGCGGTCACCACGCCGTATCGAAATACGATCGCCATCGAAGAAGAAAAGAAGATGCCGGGCGATGTGTTTATCGAGCGTCGTATTCGCTCGTTGATCCGTTGGAATGCGTTAGCAATGGTGATGCGCTCGAACGATAACGATGAGGGCCTTGGTGGCCACATTGCGTCGTTTTCTTCCGCAGCCACACTTTACGATGTCGGTTTCAACTATTTCTTCCGTGGAAATGACGGTGAGCGAATGGGTGATCTGATTTTTGTTCAGGGCCATAGCTCTCCAGGAATGTACGCGCGCTCCTTCTTAGAGGGTCGTCTAGATGAAACTCAGCTCGATAACTTCCGTCGTGAAGTGGATGGGAATGGACTATCTTCTTACCCCCATCCTTGGTTGATGCCAGACTATTGGCAGTTCCCGACGGTTTCTATGGGTTTAGGTCCATTGCAAGCAATTTACCAAGCCCACCTTATGAAGTACCAGTCTAAACGCGGCTTAGTCGATCACGGCGATCGTCAGGTTTGGGCCTACTTGGGCGATGGCGAGTGCGATGAGCCCGAAACTCTGGGTTGTATTTCGCTTGCCGGACGCGAAGGTCTTGATAATCTGAATTTCGTGATTAACTGTAACCTCCAACGTCTTGATGGTCCGGTGCGTGGTAATGGCAAAATTATCCAAGAGCTTGAAGGTGTGTTCCGTGGTGCTGGTTGGAACGTCATTAAGGTCGTTTGGGGTCGCCATTGGGATCCACTCCTTAAGGCCGACGACAAAGGCTTGCTTCAGAAACGCATGGATGAAGTATGTGACGGTGAGTTGCAGAACTACAAGAACAACGGTGGTGCCTACACTCGTGAGCACTTCTTTGGCAAGTATCCTGAGCTTAAAGAGATGGTCGAACATTTAAGCGATAAGGATATCATGTACCTCAATCGTGGCGGACACGACCCATACAAGGTCTATGCAGCATACGCACAGGCTGTCGAGCATAAAGGTCAGCCAACGGTTATTTTGGCGCAGACCGTCAAAGGTTACGGTATGGGCGGAAGCGGCGAGTCTATGAACGACACGCACTCGGTTAAGAAGCTTTCTATCGAGGATCTTCGCAAATTCCGTGATCGTTTCGATATTCCGCTATCAGATTCTGAGATCGAAAACGTACCGTATTACCGTCCGGCTCCCGACAGCCCAGAGATGGTTTATATGCGCAAGCGTCGTGAATCACTTGGCGGTTCTCTTCCAGCACGCTTGCACGAAGTTGAGAAATTACCGACACCAGAGCTTGATGCCTTTAAATCAATTACCAAGGGTAGTGGCGAGCGTCAGATCTCCACGACAATGGCATTTGTTCGTGCGTTGTCGACTTTGATCAAAGACAAAGAGATCGGCAAACGCATCGTGCCAATTGTTCCAGATGAAGCGCGTACCTTTGGTATGGAAGGTTTGTTCCGTCAGGTCGGTATTTATAGCTCGGTGGGTCAGCGCTATACCCCGCATGATAAAGACCAAATCATGTTCTACAAAGAAGATGAGAAAGGTCAGATTCTAGAAGAGGGCATTAACGAAGCTGGTGCGATGTCGGCTTGGTTAGCTGCGGCGACATCCTACAGTACGCACGGTTATCCAATGATCCCGTTCTACATCTATTACTCGATGTTCGGTTTCCAGCGTATCGGTGATTTGGCATGGGCTGCAGGTGACTCGCAAGCACGCGGTTTCTTGATTGGTGCGACCTCTGGTCGTACCACTCTAAACGGTGAAGGTCTCCAGCACCAAGATGGCCACAGCCACATTCAAGCGGCAACCATTCCGAACTGTGTGACTTACGATCCGACGTATGCGTACGAGCTCGCGGTGATTATTCGCGACGGTATGCATAAGATGTACGAGCTTCAGCAGAGCAAGTTCTATTACATCACTACGATGAACGAGAACTGGGAGCAGCCTGAGATGCCGCAAGGCGTTGAAGACGGCATCATTAAAGGTATGTACAAGCTTGAAGAAGATTCAGGCAAACGTAAGCATGCCATTCAGTTGATGGGTTCGGGCGCAATTTTACGAGAAGTTCGCAAAGCGGCTCAGATTCTTCGCGATGACTATGAAGTGGATACGACCGTCTGGTCGATGACCTCATCGAATGAACTACGCAAAGACGGTTTGGCGTGTGAACGTTACAACCGCATGAACCCGACGAAGAAAGCGAAGACTCCGTACGTGACTGAATTAATTGAGTCAGCGCGCGGTGGCGTTGTCGCTGCGACCGATTACATGAAGCTCTACAGCGATCAGCTTAGACAGTTCATTCCGCGCGAGTTCACGGCGCTTGGTACTGACGGTTTTGGTCGTTCTGATACGCGAGCTAAGCTTCGTCGATTCTTCGAAGTGGATGCTGAGTTCATCGTGTGTGCTGCACTTGCGCAACTCGCGAACGAGAAAGCAATCGACAAAAAAGTCGTCACCGCTGCAATGAAAAAGTTTGGTATCGACGCTAATAAAGTCGATCCAACCACGGTTTAAGAGGAATTTAGCATGGCTGTTGAAACGGTAAAAATTCCAGACCTTGGCGGAGCAGATGACGTCGATGTTATCGAGGTCAGTGTATCTGTAGGCGATATCGTCGATGTCGAAGATTCTCTTGTAGTACTCGAAACTGATAAAGCGTCGATGGATGTTCCTTCGACTGCAGCGGGTAAAGTCGTTGCAGTGCACGTCAATGAAGGCGACAAAGTTAATGTAGGCGATATCTGTGTTGATATTGAAGTTGAAGGGGCTAGCAGCACAACTGAAGCACCGACGACAAACGTTGAAGCTCCTCAAGCACCGGAAGCTGACGTTGCAGCAACACCGGCTGAATCGTCAGCTGTAACTAGCGCCGCGCCAGTCGCTATTGATGTGGCTGTCCCGGATTTAGGTGGCGCCGAGAATGTCGACGTCATTGAAACCTGTGTTGCTGTGGGCGATCGTGTGGCCGAAGGTGATTCGCTAATCGTTCTTGAAACGGATAAAGCCTCTATGGATGTTCCGGCGACGTATGCGGGT
>JABXIR010000282.1 GCA_013372965.1 Gammaproteobacteria bacterium | reverse complement strand
GGACCGCCAGGCAGCGAAGATGACGATCTCGATCGTTACATCGAAATCTGGAATCTCGTATTTATGCAGTTCGAGCGCCAAGCCAATGGGGATCTTGTGCCGTTGCCTAATCCTTCCATTGACACGGGAATGGGTCTTGAGCGCATTGCGGCAGTGATGCAGGGTGTTCACAACAACTACGACATCGACTTGTTTCAAGGCTTGTTGAAATCTGCCTCGCAGCTGACGGGTTGTAGCGACCTAGAAAACAAGTCGCTTCGAGTTATTGCCGATCATATCCGCTCGTGCAGTTTTCTCATCTGTGATGGTGTGATGCCATCGAACGAAGGCCGAGGTTACGTTCTTCGTCGAATCATTCGTCGTGCGGTTCGTCACGGCTATCAGTTAGGCCAAGACAAACCGTTTTTTCATGGTTTGGCCGACGAATTGGCGCGCCAGATGGGTGATGCGTACCCTGAATTGAACGACAAGCTAACGTTAATCAAAGACGCGTTGTTGGCTGAAGAGAAACAGTTTGCTCGGACGCTTGAAAAAGGCCTCGCGGTACTCGATTCTGAGCTTAAGTCGCTTGATTCATCCGTTATTCCTGGGTCGGTGGTATTCCAGCTATATGATACCTATGGTTTCCCTGTAGATCTTACCAACGATCTTGCGCGCGAACGCGGACTAACGCTAGACATCGTTGGCTACGAAGCCGAAATGGAACAGCAGAGAGCGCGTGCACGTGCAGCCGGCCAATTTAAGGTCGATTACACCGACGCACTTAAAATCGATGCCGAGACTGAATTTTGTGGTTACGATGCGCTTGCTTCAAACGCTCGGGTGATCGCGTTACTGAAAGACGGCTCTGAAGTCGAGGAACTCGTTGCTGGCGATACCGGTGCGCTGGTCCTTGATACCACCCCATTTTATGGCGAAAGCGGTGGGCAGGTGGGTGATACCGGTCGATTATTTACCGATCTGGCAGAAATCACGGTTTCAGACACCACCGTCGCTCAGCATAACAATCTGCATCACGTAGAGGTGGTGAAGGGTCAGATCGGCGTCGGTGACGAAGTGACGGCGGAAGTTGATGCCTCGACGCGTAAAGCGACGGCACGTAACCACTCTGCAACTCACTTGCTTCACGCTGCGCTACGCAAATTATTGGGCGAGCATGTTTCTCAGAAAGGTTCTCACGTTGACGCTGAGCGTCTGCGCTTCGACTTTTCTCACACTCAAGCAGTGTCGGCAGACGAGTTGATCGCGATTGAAACGCTTGTCAACGAACAGATTATTGCCAATAGGCGTACGTCTGCAAAAGAAATGACGATGGACGAAGCCAAGGCCGCTGGCGCAATGGCATTGTTTGGTGAGAAGTATGGCGACGAAGTGCGCGTAATGGCCATGGGCATCGATGATTTTTCGGTTGAGCTTTGTGGTGGTACACACGTCGATCGTACTGGTGACATTGGATTGTTCAAAATTATCAGCGAACAGGGTGTGGCCAGTGGCGTTAGACGCATTGAGGCGATTACCGGTATGGCAGCCTACCAGTACGCACTGCAATTCCAGACCAATATCTCGCTGGTGGCGGATCGGCTAAAAACTTCAACCGATTTGGTCGTTGAAAAGGTCGGGCAGGTCAGTGATCAGCTCAAATCGTCTGAAAAAGCACTCGCTGCGGCGAACGCAAAGATTGCAGCGGCATCATCGGCAGACTTAGTGGCCAACGCGATCGAAGTGAAAGGCGTCAAAGTTCTGGCAGTACACTTGCCTGACGCGGATCCAAAATCACTGAGAGAGCTGAGTGACAAGTTAAAAGACAAACTAGGGAGTGGCGTTCTTCTAGTGGCGGCAAATTCGGGAGACAAAATCTCTCTAGTTGCTGGTGTAACAAAAGATTTAACGAACTCGTTAAAAGCGGGTGATTTGATGAAACACGTTACAGGCCAATTAAATGGTAAGGGCGGTGGTCGTCCCGATATGGCTCAAGGTGGTGGCGAGGGCTTAGACAAGCTTCCTGAGACACTTGCTTCTGTCGCCGGTTGGGTAGAGTCACAGCTCGGTTAAGTGTTTATTCATAGAGATAGTTTTAAATGAGTTTGATTGTACATAAGTACGGCGGTACGTCGGTAGGCACGATCGAGCGCATTGAGGCAGTCGCTGATCGGGTCTCGGCCGCGCAGCGCGCAGGCAACGACATAGTGGTCGTTGTCTCCGCAATGAGCGGAGAGACGAATCGCTTGCTCGGGTTGGCATCGGAATTATCCGAGCGACCGTCGTCACGTGAAATGGACGTTCTCCTTTCGACCGGTGAGCAAGTAACCATAGCGCTGCTATCGATGGCGCTTCACAAGCGTGGCATTCCAGCGGTCTCAATGACGGGAAGCCAGGTCAAAATCGAAACGGATTCCGCTTTTTCAAAAGCTCGAATTGAGCGAATCGATGCGGACAACATTCGTTCTGAGCTTGCGCAGGGTCGAGTGGTTGTGGTGGCGGGTTTCCAAGGTGTCGATCCCAAAGGGAATATCACAACACTCGGTCGAGGCGGTTCGGATACAACGGCCGTTGCATTAGCTGCTGCGCTTTCGGCGGATGAGTGTCAGATATACACCGATGTTGACGGTGTATATACAACGGATCCGCGAGTCTGCGAAGGTGCGCGTCGTCTAGACAAAATTACTTTTGAAGAGATGCTTGAATTGGCGTCTCAGGGGTCAAAAGTACTACAAATTAGGTCGGTAGAGTTTGCGGGAAAATACAATGTCCCGTTGCGTGTTCTGTCATCGTTCAAGGATGGTCCGGGTACGCTTATTACGCTCGATCAAGAGGAAGATATGGAAAAACCTATAGTCTCTGGAATCGCGTTCACACGCGACGAAGCGAAGCTCGTTGTGCGCGGAGTGCCTGATCAGCCAGGTGTTGCGGCTAACGTTCTTGTGCCGATTAGTGAAGCCAACATCGAAGTTGATGTAATCGTGCAAAATCAAGGTATCAACAATACCACAGATTTCTCGTTCACCGTGGCGCGACGTGATATGGAAGCCGCAATCGACGTGTTAAATGGTGTTGTAGAGCGCCTTGGCGCGGCGGGCGTAGAGTCAGACGATCGCATTGCTAAAGTTTCCATTGTTGGCGTTGGTATGCGTTCGCACGCAGGAGTTGCGGCTAAGATGTTCAGCGCGTTAGCGGCGGACAATATCAACATTCAGCTGATCACGACGTCTGAAATTAAGACCTGTGTCGTGATCGATGAGCGATACATGGAACTTGCGGTTCGCGCATTGCATTCAGCGTTTGAATTAAGCGGTTCGAAGCATTCGGTTTAGTCACTGACCGACTCGATCAAAAGTAAGGCGGCCTAGGGGTCGCCTTTTTTATGCGCACCTTCTGATCGCAGAATAATCAGAGCGAATGTAATTGTCTGTTTTTTAAATATTTTTTACATTTTTTTAGCGTTGGGCTCTTTGAATTTAAAAACGTTGTGGTATTATTCTCCCCGCGTTGGAGAGGTGGCCGAGTGGCTGAAGGCGTGCCCCTGCTAAGGGTATATCTGGGAAACTGGATCGAGGGTTCGAATCCCTCTCTCTCCGCCATTTTGCGCGCTCGTAGCTCAGCTGGATAGAGTACCTGGCTACGAACCAGGCGGTCGGAGGTTCGAATCCTCCCG
>JABXIR010000237.1 GCA_013372965.1 Gammaproteobacteria bacterium | reverse complement strand
TGTGTTTCTCTTGCTGGGAGGTTTGGCGAAAGGTGGTGATTTTGCGCCACTCGCCAAGCGCCTAGAATCACTCAACGTAGTGCCACTCATTTTTGGCAAAGATTCAGCAAGTATTCAAACCGCGCTGGGTCATCCTGAAGCCGTGGTTGTAGAGACTATGTTTCAAGCGATCGACGAAGCGATGAATCGAATAGACGGGGAATCGGCAATGATACTGCTTAGCCCGGCTTGTGCCTCTATGGATCAGTTTGATAATTACCAGCACCGTGGTTTGGAATTTGAGCGTTATGTTCGCGAGCGGCTGCCGAAGGAGCAAAGTACACAATGAATCGTTGGTCGCAATTTTGGCAGGTTCAGGACTACTGGTTTCTTACGTCCGTCTTATTCTTGGTCGTACTTGGTTTTCTAATGGTTTTCTCCGCCTCGTCGGATTACGCGTCTTATCGATACGATGACCTATATTATTTCTCCAAGCGTCATGCGGTTTACCTTTTGCTGGGAGTGATTGCGATGACGATTACGGCCTTAATACCCTTGAAAGCCTGGTTTGAACTTGCGTTTCCATTGTTCTTAGTGGGCATTGTATTACTGATTGCGGTACTGATCGTTGGCACGAACGTGAATGGAAGTCAGCGCTGGATTCGTTTGGCTGGCTTCAGTCTTCAGCCCTCGGAATTTATGAAGGTAGCAATGGTATTAGCCGTCGCACGCTACGTTACTCGTTTTCAAGAAAACTTAACGCAACGCGGGTTTTATTTTATTCGTCCACTGATTGCGATTCCGGTGGTTGCCATTCTGTTGTTGTTGGAACCCGACTACGGGGCCACTGTGCTCATTTCGGCAACCGTTGTAGGTGTCCTCTTTTTGGCGGGCGTTCCTTTACTTCCGTTCATGTCAGTGATGGGGTTAGCGCTAACAGCAGCATACTTTGTTGCGATTTCATCTCCCTATCGACTCGCACGACTGACGGGTTTCGCAGATCCATGGGCGAATCAATTTGACTCCGGTTATCAGTTGACACAGTCACTAATTGCGTTTGGGCGAGGCCACTTCGATGGCGTTGGATACGGTAACAGTGTTCAGAAGCTTATGTTTCTCCCTGAAGCTCACACAGACTTTGTGTTTTCAATTTGGGCCGAGGAAACTGGCTGGCTAGGCGCGCTACTGATCGTGGCTTTGTTTACGATATTGGTGGCGCGATTATTCGTACTGTGCCGACGTGCGTTAAATCGTAACCAGCGGTTCATCGCTTGGGTTGCTGCTGGCTTTGGTTTTCTCATCGCAGGCCAAGCCTTTATTAATTTGGGCGTGGCTTCAGGGTTGCTTCCGACGAAAGGATTAACGCTGCCTTTTATCTCCTACGGCGGAAGCAGTTTGCTTGTAAGCTTCGCACTTGTCGGAATCGTGATGCGTATGCACGTCGCTGTAAATCAAATGACGACAAAACGCGGACCGAAAGCCTCAAATGACAGTCTTCTGGGAGTCATACCATGACACGTAAAGCGCTGATAATGGCTGGGGGAACCGGCGGGCACGTTATTCCTGCACTGGCAGTGGCTCAAGAGTTGATCGATCGAGGTTGGCAGGTAGAGTGGCTTGGGACCCAGCGAGGGATAGAGAGCCGATTAGTTCCAGAGAAAGGCATCACGTTGCATACAATTAGTGTCGAGGGGTTGCGTGGGCGAGGTGTTTTGAGTCTGTTTAAAGCACCGTTCATGTTGCTGAGAGCATTTATAGATGCCTGGAGGGTATTGCGAAACGTGCGTCCAGACATCGTGATCGGTCTCGGTGGGTTTGCTTCTGGCCCAGGCGGCGTCATCGCTCGAATGATGGCCAAGCCGTTGGTTCTGCACGAGCAGAACGCGGTAGCGGGCACGACCAACCGACTGCTCGCGAGGCTCACAAAACATCGCTTAACCGGTTTTCCCAATGTGCTTTCGGGGCAATACGTTGGTAATCCGGTACCGAAATCAGTGTCACAACTCACGTGTCCATCACTCGAAGGCGATACTCCAGTTCTGTTAGTCCTCGGGGGTAGTTTGGGTGCGCAGGCGTTAAATGAGCGTGTCGCATCAGTCGTTGCTCGAATGGATCCAGCTATCCGGCCAAGGATTGTTCATCAGTGCGGTCGCAATAAGGCGGATATGACCGTTGCTGCCTACAAAGCAGCAGAAGTCGACGCAGAGGTCGTGGAATTCATCGACGACATGGCTGAGGCGTACAAAAGTGCCTCGGTACTCATTTGTCGATCAGGGGCGCTCACTGTGAGTGAAGTCGCTTGCGTCGCAAAGCCCGCAATCTTTGTGCCGTTTCCATTTGCGATTGATGACCACCAAACCGCAAATGCCAAGTTTTTATCTGAGGCGGGAACTGCGACGGTAGTTCCGCAGTCTCATTGGAATGATGAAGAAGTATGTGAGATTATTTCCAGTTATCTCACTCCGTCAAAAACGCTGATTGATGCTTTACAAACGCAGTATCAGCAAGCGATTCGAAATGCAGACATCCGTGTAGCTGACTACGTAGAGCGGGTGTGTAAAAAGGTAAGTTATGAGAAGAATTGAACATATCCATTTCATCGGTATCGGTGGTGTGGGAATGTGTGGTATCGCTGAGGTATTTCTAACATTAGGGTACAACATTAGCGGATCGGACTTGAAAGAATCTGCCAATACTCAGCGTTTGAAAGAGAATGGGGCAACGATCTACATCGGTCATCAACCAGACAATGTCCAAGACGCGAATGTAGTGGTGGTTTCATCTGCAATCGATGAGACGAATGTCGAGATTCAAGAGGCGCGTCGACAACTGATACCAATCGTAAAACGTGCAGAGATGCTCGCAGAACTCATGCGTTACCGTCACGGTATTGCAATTGCGGGTACTCACGGCAAGACTACCACCACGAGTATGATGGCAGCTGTATTCCAGACGGCGGCGAAGGATCCAACGTACGTCATTGGCGGCCAATTAAATAGCGCGGGTAGAAACGCCGCGTTAGGACAGTCTCGCTACCTAATCGCCGAGGCAGATGAGAGCGATGCGTCCTTTTTGCATTTACAGCCGATGGCAGCGGTGGTTACCAATATTGAAGCGGACCATCTAGAAACTTATGAAGGCCGATTTGATCGGTTGTTCGAAACCTTCGAGTCGTTCATTCAAAATCTTCCTTTCTACGGTTTAGCGGTGATATGTGCTGACGACCAGCATGCACGTCGTCTCGCGGAGCTTCGGCTTCGCCCGACCGTCACCTACGGTATTGACCACGACGCCGATTATCAGGCCGTAGACCTTGATTTTGACGGGCACTACACCAATTTCAAAGTAAAGCGTCCACCCGGTCATCGTCCGCTAAACATTCGATTAGGTATGCCTGGGCGCCACAACGTTCTTAACGCGCTTGCTACGATTGCGGTCGCCACGGATGAGGGCCTCGAGGCAGATGATATTGAAGCCGGGTTAAATGGTTTCTTGGGCGTGGGTCGACGGTTTACCGTCAAAGGTGAGTTCAGCGTAGGCGAAGGCACCGCTATGCTGGTGGATGACTACGGGCACCATCCAACCGAAATCAATGCAGTTATCAATGCAGTCCGCTCAGGGTGGCCGGAACGTCGAATATTAATGGCTTTTCAGCCGCATCGTTATACTCGGACCAGAGATCTTTTCGATGAGTTCGTCGATTCTCTCCACCAGGTTGATCAGCTGATATTGCTCGATGTTTATAGTGCTGGCGAAAGCGAGATCCATGGCGCTGACAGTAAGTCTCTCGCCCGATCAATTCGAAATAGGGGGCACGTCGACCCTGTCTTATGTTCGGACGTTGATGCGGTTCCCAAGTTAGTATTGAAAATGGCAAAACCTGG
>JABXIR010000207.1 GCA_013372965.1 Gammaproteobacteria bacterium | reverse complement strand
GCACGTGCATTGTGGCAATGGATCAGTCAGGGGGAGCTGGTTTCTGGAGGTTCGACGCTGACCATGCAGGTGGCGAGGATACTGTATCAAACGGAACACAGTCCTTTAGGCAAACTTGAGCAAATGGCCAGAGCGGTTCAACTCGAGTGGCATTTCACCAAGCGCGAAATACTCGAGCTATACCTCAACCGCGCGCCGTTCAGTGCCAACATCGAGGGTGTTGAGATGGCCGCTCAACAGTACTTACGAAAATCCGCAAGCGAGCTAACCGCTTCCGAGGCAGCGTTGCTAGCCGTCTTACCTCAGGCACCCACTCGGTACCGTCCAGATCGCCATCCAGAAAGAGCTCAGGCTGCGCGTGACAAAGTGCTCGACCGACTCAGTCGCGATCGCATTTGGTCCGATCAAGTCATTCACAACGCGCAACTCGATACTGTGTTTGGCTGGGAGCCCGAGATTGAAATTACAGCCCCCCACTTTAGCCGAAGGGCAATTGAACTGGCGGGTACTATGAACGGTAGCGAGGTAGTCACAACGCTCGATGGCTTGTTGCAAGAAGGCATTAGCGCAGCGACGACTCGTTACGTTCGTCGTTTGCCAAGCGAGCTCAGCACCGCGGTCGTCGTCATCAACAATCAATCGCTTGAAATCATTGCTTATATTGGAACGGGACAATTTGGTCACGAGTCGAGCGCCGGCTACATCAACATGGCTGAGCGTGTTCGATCACCCGGTTCGGCGCTCAAGCCGTTTATTTACGCTTCGGCACTCGATCAGGGATTAATTCACAGCGAAAGCCTTCTCGCTGATGTCCCTCGCTCACAATCCAGTTATCGCCCACAGAACTTTCATCAGTCATTTTCGGGTCCAGTCGCTGCGAGCGTCGCCTTGAGCGAGTCGCTCAACGTACCTTTTGTTCAGCTAATCGAAGCCGTCGGCCCGACCGAGTTTTATGCTCAGCTGGCTCACAATGGGGTATTTTTAAGACTAAACGGTGGTGTTCCTTCGTCCGCAATTGCACTCGGCGGGGCGGGCATCACGCTTGAGGAAGTCAGTCGCCTCTTCAGCGCTCTCGCCAATCGAGGCACGACCGCGCCACTTAAGTTCACACCCAATCAAGATCAACCATCGCCGAGGAGACTCATGTCACCCGAGGCGGCCTACATTACTTGGGCCACGCTCACTAACGCCCAGCGCCCAGCGCCATTCGATCGCATCCCTGAATTTGACAATATCGGCTGGAAAACGGGCACCAGCTGGGGGTTTCGAGACGCGTGGTCCGTTGGCGTTAGCCGAGACTATACGGTGGGAGTGTGGGTGGGCCGCCCCGACAACCAACCCAACACGGAAATGCTCGGCCGGTTGACGGCGGCGCCTCTCATGTTCGACATCTTCCAGATGATTGACCGTCGTCCTGAGGGTATTGAACGCCCAAGCGATGTGATCACCACACGAATCTGTTGGCCCGACGGGCGTTCTGAGGGAACCGCTTCAGCGTGCCAAGAGTCGCGTCTAGCACTCACCATAGGCGGGCAAACGCCGCGCACGCTTGACCCTGATCACCCAACCGCGTTCTTTATCGCAGCCCCACAACAACCCCCACCGACAACGAATCCCTGCAGTCCAGAGACTCTAAATGAATCCGCGGGTGTTTGGCCCAGAAGCTTAATCCCTTGGCTCACTGAAGCGACGAAAGTCTCCATCGCCCCAACCTGTCTTCAAAGAAATACTCGTGAGCAATTACTCATCGGTGGGATCGAAAACGGTCAACGTTTCGTTCGATCTAGCATCGAAAATCAAACCCACCAGCTGATAGCCCAAACGGAGTCTCGCTTTGTACAGTGGGAACTTAATGGAGAGGTACTTGCAGAGAACGCCCCTCACATCGAGCTTGCACTCGAAAATCTCTCCTTAGGCGAGCATCAAATTCGCGCGACCGATCGCTTAGGACGCCAAGCTCGCATCCGATTTGTGATTCAATAACGGTTGCTACTAATAGCCACTAAGCGCTCAGGCGCTAATATGCTAACATTCCGACACTTACTACATAACGAGGGGATGTAAATGAAACGTGTAATCTTAAGTACTGCGATTATCGCTGCACTCGCTGGCTGCGGTGAAGCGACCGCGCCAAACACGGCAGTAACTGATGTAAATTCTACTGACGCAGTGGTGGAACAAGTCGTCTACTCAGACGAAGCATTCGTTGAAATGCTCGATGCAATGTTCATGGAAAACGTTCGTCGATACCCTGAATTTATGACCATGCTTGGCATGAAGGACGATTACGATCAGTGGAATGACATCAGCGACGCTGCGGCCGAGGAAGACCTGGCCATTTCAACGCGTAATCTAGCCGCCCTGCGCCAAATCGATGCCAGCGTGCTAAACGAGTCAAACCAACTCAGCCTGCGCATGGCGATCGACCAGCTCGAGCGCAGTATCCAAAATTACCAGTGGCGTTATCATTCCTATCCGGTGAATCAAATGTTCGGTCGTCACAGTGGCGTGCCTGCGACATTGATTAACCAGCATCGCATCACATCTGTCGAAGACGCTGAAGCGTACATTGGTCGTCTTGCGAACGTACAGCCACTGTTCGTCGATCTTGAGGCAAATCTGCGCAAGCGCCAAGACATGGGCATCATGCCACCACAGTTTGTGTTCCCTATGGTCATCAGCGACTCGCGGAACATCATTACCGGCGCACCTTTTGATGAGGGAGATGACAGCACGCTCTACGCCGACTTTAAGTCAAAAGTTGCAGCGCTGGATATTAGTGACGAAGCGAAGGCTGATTTAACGCAACGAGCGGCGGTTGCTTTGGTTGACCACGTTGGTCCAGCGTACGAGAGTCTGATCGCGCTGTTAGAGGCCCAGTCTCAGGTAGCAACGACCGAAGACGGTGCTTGGAAACTTCCAGATGGCGATGCCTTTTACAACAATCACTTGGCCGAAATGACCACCACCAGCCTTACGGCTGATGAGATTCACAACATCGGTTTAGCTGAAGTTGAGCGTATTCACAGCGAAATGCGCGCGATCATGGCTCAGGTCGAGTTCGATGGTGATCTTCAAGACTTCTTTGAATTCATGCGAACTGACCCGCAGTTCTACTACCCAAATACGGATGAAGGTCGTCAGGCTTACCTCGACGAAGCAACGCGTTTAATCGACGTAATGAAAACCCACCTCGACGATTACTTTGGCATTCAGCCAAAAGCAGACATGATTGTAAAGGCGGTCGAGCCGTTCCGCGAGCAGAGCGCGGGTAAGGCATTCTACAACATGCCAGCACCGGATGGTTCGCGTCCAGGTATCTATTACGCCAACCTTTACGACATGCAATCCATGCCAATTTACCAGATGGAAGCACTGGCGTATCACGAAGGCTTACCTGGCCACCACATGCAACTCGCGATCTCTCAAGAGCTTGATCAATTACCGATGAGCCGACGTTTTGCTCGCTTTCCGGCATACTCAGAAGGCTGGGGACTATACACCGAGCTTCTTCCGAAAGAGATGGGGTTCTACCAAGATCCATACTCTGACTTCGGTCGACTCGCGATGGAACTGTGGCGCGCATGCCGCTTAGTTGTAGACACTGGTCTGCACTCAAAGCGATGGACGCGTGAAGAAGCCATCGACTATCTCAAGGTGAACACACCAAACCCTGAGGGTGACATCGTTAAAGCGATCGAACGTTACATCGTGATGCCAGGTCAGGCGACGGCGTACAAAATCGGCATGATCAAAATCCTCGAACTGCGTGAGCATGCGCGAAACGAACTGGGTGATCAATTCGACATTCGCGGGTTCCACGACGTGTTCTTGGGCAACGGCCCAGTTCCGCTAAATATCCTCGAAGAGAATGTAAATGCTTGGATTGAGGAAGTGAAAGCAGGTAATTGATGTTAACTGCTTAAGAAAAACCCCAGCTCTGACGCTGGGGTTTTTTTATGGGTGCTACGAATGGTTATTAGAGCTCAAATACACTAATTACCGCAGATAGGCGCAATCTTATTTAACTCGATTTCAGCACCGGCAAAACCATACGCATCGCTGTCACTGGCGTAGCAATACACCACGCCATTGGGATACATAACGATGCCGATACCTCCGTACCCCGACACACAGCTGACCCACGACCCTTGCGGGCAAACCGCCCCTGTTCGCTGTCCCATATCAAAGGTCCAAACGGTATAAACGTAGGCGGATTCGGAGCCAGAGGTTTTCAGGCCAAGCTCCCCGTTTTGCAGCAGCATGTGATCCATAATCTCTAGATCGAGCACCTGCAGGCTATTGAAGGCACTGCGATGATTTTATATTTCATGATTAAGCACTGTAGCAGTGGCTAGCTCAATGTTTAGATCCAGTTCAATACGAAAGATGGGTCCAGTGCTCGATTGATCTAATCGAGCGCGATCAACGAACAACTCGCAGGGAGACTGCTATGTACCAAAACACCGATCCACAACTCGCCACGCGGATTATTTTAACCTGCCTCGGCTTCATTCCATTCGTAGCCGCTACGTGTGCGCTTGTGGTAGACATAACGTTGTTCGGCTTTCATGGTGCCCATATCTTTATCACCTATGCAGCCATCATTGTATCGTTTTTGGCGGGTAGCACTTGGGGGCTCTTCTTATTGCAACAAGCCTCGAAAAGAAAGTTGATTCTGACGAATGTGATTGCCTTAATCGCTTGGTGGAGTCTCTTCACCGAACCGAGCTTTTTAGCATTTGGGTTGCTCGCGGTGAGTTTTTGGCTGATCAACCAAATGGAACAAGACACCCCCGGCGTCCCCGATGGCTACTTGAGACTCCGACGCGTAGCCACTTGGCTGATCGTCGCGCTCAGCATCGTGCAAGGATTAATGGCATGAGACAAGCTACGATTTATTTTGACGGCACATGCCCCCTATGCGTCCGAGAAATGACGGCGCTTCGACTTGCCGATTCAGACGATAAGATACGCTTCGTCGATGTCACTCAGCACTGCCCCGACCACATCAATTACCGAGAGGCAATGTACGAGCTTCACGTAGAAACACCCGATGGTGAATTGCTCAAAGCCGTCGATGCCAACGTCTTTATTTGGCGCTTCATTCGTCGTAAGCCTTGGCTGGTCCTGCTGAAACTCCCGATTTTGAAACAACTGACGCTGATGGCCTATCGCGTCTTCGCCAAGCATCGTCAACGGATTAGTCTTACGCTGCTAGGGAGAGACAAATGTGAGCAATGCCGATGGGATTGAACGACACCCGAACGAGAGTCATCGTCGGAAGCTCGAGCGCAATCGCGCAAGCTTTCATAGATTCCCTCAAGCAGACGACGTCCGACCAGTTGATCACTGTATCGTCTCGGTGTGATGCGGACATTCACTGCGACTACACGGACGACAGCATTCACGAAGCGGTCACCCAAATCCCCGAGGGTCCGATCGATCTCCACATTTTCAACGGCCAACTCTGTCTTGATCAGCAGATGCCCGAAAAGCGCATCTCGGAATTAGACTACCGATACTTCAACGAACTAATGAGGATCAACTGCTGGATTCCCATGCAGTTCATTCGACTCGTGACGCCGCGCCTTATGAAGAAGACACCGTGTGACATCAGCGTATTAAGCGCGCGCGTCGGCTCAGTCGATGACAATAGATTGGGGGGCTGGTACAGCTATCGAGCCTCGAAGGCGGCGCTTAATCAGATGTTCAAATCCGCCTCAATAGAAATCATCCGGCGCAACCCAGAAGCAAAATTTCTCGCGTTTCATCCAGGAACAACGGAATCACCGTTGAGCGCACCCTTTCAACAGAATGTGCCATCGAATAAATTGTTCAGCCCCGAGTTCGTAGGCAGCCAGCTCTTAAAAGTGCTATCTTCGTTAGAGGCAAAACCTGAAGCACAATTCATCGACTGGGATAACAAGCAAATTAGGTGGTAGATAAAAATGTATAGAGACCATATTCCGCAAGTTAAAGTCAAGGTAGGCATCAGTGCTTGTTTGTTAGGAGAGCCCGTGCGTTACGATGGAGGCCACAAACGCTCTGCGTTCTGTGCCGACATGCTCGCTCAGTTCGTCGAATACGTGCCCCTCTGCCCAGAAGCCGCCATTGGTTTGGGCATACCTAGACCGACAATCCGCCTCGAACAACACGACGAGAACATCATAGCGAAATCCGCCGACGGTCGCGACGTCACCAATGAGCTCCGACAATACGGCGAAGAGCAAGCGAAGAATCAGACCGAGATCAGCGGCTATATTTTCTGCGCTAAGTCACCCAGTTGCGGCATGGAGCGCGTCAAAGTCTATAAGGGCGCCAGTAAAATGAGCGAGGGAATTGGTGTGGGCGTTTACACCGAGCAGTTTCAAAAGCATCAACCCCTTCTGCCACTCGAGGAGAACGGACGTCTCAACGATGTGTTGCTCAGAGAGAATTTCGTTACGCGCATATACGCCTATGCCCATTGGCAGTCAATCGAGAAGAGCGGACTGACCGCCGCGAAGCTTCTCGAGTTTCACTCTGTCTACAAGTACCTCGTCATGGCGCACAGTATTAGCGCTTACAAAGAACTGGGGGCATTGCTCGCCGACCTAAAGGGTAACGTCGAAAGCAAAGCTGAGTGTTATATTTATGCGTTTATGAAGGCGCTCAGCAAGCCCGTATCTCGCAAGGCGCATGCGAATGTTCTC
>JABXIR010000098.1 GCA_013372965.1 Gammaproteobacteria bacterium | reverse complement strand
TATTGATTTAGGCTACGACGACTTAGCTACCGCGAAGTCTCGTATGGCCGATTGCGAAGCCTTTAGACACCCCGATTCGACGTTTTTAATCGCACAATCCGACGGTTTAAAGCTTCCATTTGATGATGCGAGTTTCGATCGCGTGATTATCTCGGAGGTGTTAGAGCACATTCCCGATTGGGAGGGTATGTTAGCCGAGGCTAAACGCGTCTTAAAACCGGCGGGACATCTCGCTGTCTCGGTGCCGCGTGCTTGGCCTGAACGTATTTGTTGGTGGCTGAGTGAGGGGTATCATTCGGTTCCGGGCGGCCACATACGTATTTTTAACGCAAACGAATTGTCGAATAAGGTCTGCGAGACCGGATTTCGTCGTTATGCGCGGCATTATGCTCATGCCTTGCACGTCCCGTACTGGTGGCTTAAGTGCTTATTCTGGTCGCGCAATGAAGACGCATGGGCTGTTAAAATGTATCATCGGTTACTGGTGTGGGACTTAATGAAACGTCCATTGATTACACGAATAATCGAAAAAGCGCTGAATCCCATCATGGGCAAGAGTGTGGTTTTTTACTTCATCAAGGAATCGAAATGACACAAACACTTTCGGGTGAGTCTGTTGAACAGCTGATTGAAGAATCCTGCCAGTATATTCTCTCGCAGCAGCTGGAGTCGGGCGCAATTCCTTGGTTTGAAAAAGGGCATCTCGACCCGTGGGATCACATCGAAGCGGCAATGGCGCTAAGTGTTGGTGGCTATAAATCTCAAGCCGAGCGCGCGTACCGTTGGTTACGTGAACAACAGCGCAGTGATGGCAGTTGGGGTATCCGTTTCGAAAGTGGCGAATGGACAGACGACTCCCGAACCGAGATTCACTTTGTTGCCTACATCGCCACGGGTATTTGGCATCACTTCAAAGTGACTCACGACTTTGGTTTTGTTGAGTCGATGTGGCCTTGCGTTCAGCGAGCCATTAAATACTGTTTGAAGTTTCAAACGCCCTATGGGGATTTCGCATGGGCGAGTGACGCTGATGGTAACGCGTTGGATGACGCGCTTGTCACGGCCTGCAGTTCAATTTACAAGTCGTTAGAGTGCGTCATTAAATTGGGCGAGTTACTTGCGGAAAACTGCGGTGATTTCCGCCGCGCTTACTTAAATCTGGGCAGGGTATTGCGCGAGCAACCCGAACGATTCGATCGAACCTGGGAGTCGAAAGCACGTTTCTCGATGGACTGGTTCTATCCCGTTTTGTGTGGCGTGTTTCGAGGCGAGGAAGCACGTGAACGTCTCGCTTCTCGATGGGATGAGTTCGTGGTCGAAAAAATCGGTTGTCGCTGCGTTCAAGACGAGCCTTGGGCAACGGTCGCAGAAAGTTCCGAGCTGGTCATGGCGTTAGTGAGCGCCGAGCAACCAGAGCGGGCGGAAGAGTTACTTAGCTGGCTTCTTCAATGGCGCGACGACGACGGTGTTCACTGGACGGGCTGGCAGTTCGTCGACGAAGCCTACTGGCCACTCGAAAAGCCTACCTGGACAGCCGGCGCATTTGTATTGGCCCTCGATGCTGTATTCCATATGACCGATGCATGTCGTGTGTTTGCTACTTCACTCGAAACCAATCAGCTCGACGTGCTAAGCAGTTAAATGATGACACAAGCTCACTCCCAGAATTTGATCGTGATTGATTTGGAGGCAACCTGTGCTGAGTCTGATCAATCTCCTTCGTCGAGTGAAATGGAAATTATCGAGATTGGTGCCGTACGTCTCGATGCCAATCTAGAACCCAGCGACGATACCTTTGAGGCATTTGTTCGCCCGGTAAACTTTCCTAAACTCACCGACTTTTGTAAGTCGTTAACCCACATCGAACAGACACAGGTTGACGAAGCGAATACGCTGAGTGATGTCGTGGTTGAATTCTCACATTGGTTAGGCGAATCGCCGGTACTACTCGGTTGGGGAATGTGGGATCACGAGCAGTTAATCCGTGAAGTGCCGAGTAGCCTGTTCGACTTCCGAACCGTCGAGTACATTAATTTAAAACGCGAATTCTATCGCCTGCGCAAGATGCGCGAGGGCAGTCTGAAAGCAGCCATCGACCGGGCTGGTTTGTCGTTTATAGGCACGCCGCATCGCGCGCTCAGTGATGCGATCACTACCGCGCAACTGGCGCCGTTAAGTGGCTTGGCCGAGTACGACCCGCTTTGGCAGCAACTGTGTGAGTGGTCGGGCCGCAGTGCGCTTCAACTTCGTCCGTGGCTGCGCGCACCGCATCCTAAACTCGGCGGTAAAACCCCAATGCACGTTATTTTAAATCCCGAAGGGCGCGTAAAGCTTAAAGCGCTGTTTGAGGCGATTGACGGGATCTTTTGAAGTTTCCGAGCAACGAAACAACTGACGATTGTTTCGACGGCCACTTACGCCATACAAGCGAACCACGCCAAGTCGATCGTCTAACGAACGATCGCCGCACATGCTATGCTCATTATTGTTGGAAAAAAAGTAATAACGTGTAAATGACGTAGACAGGCGCATTCGCGTTGGAGTCTGAAAGTGTCTATACCGTTTCGATGAGATACTTGGAAAAGGAGTTCCCATATGCGACGACTTACAAGGCGTTCTTTCTTGGGGATTATAACGGGAGCAACGGCCGGTGTGGCTGTATCTATAAAAGCAAATCTCAGTACTTGCAACGACAGTGACCCTAATGACGATGTGAGTAATGGGCAAAACTGTAATGTCGAAATCGAATTGGGTCCTACGGACTCTGATAGTGGGCGTCAAGCCGATCCTATCTCAGGTAGGGAATGTCGTCTTACTGACGGCGACTCCGTCGACAAATATCGGCGGTGTAGTGAAACAGGCTTCACCGATGCTGACTCGGGCTCAACAGAAGACGCTGCGGGTCATGGAATGGGTTCGGGGTTTAGTGACGACGACATGGGTCCACGCTCAGATCTCGCCGGTAATGGAAGGCACGGGGGCAGTAGTGATAATGACCCCACTGATCCAGAAGGGTGTGGCAGAAACTGTGGTGGCGGTAATAGATCCGGTTTTACCGATTCCGACACCGGAGGCCAGTCCGATCCGGCTCTCAATGGACGCGGCACCGGATGTACCGATAACGATCCGAACGATTCAGTGGAAAACGGCCAGCGCTGTGTATCTCAACCAACTGATGAATAACGTGGGACAGGCACATTCGGTTTCAAGTTTGAAAAAGCTGATTTTCATTTTATATCCGAACCCTGTTATAGCGATGCAGGCAATGAACGTTGCGAACGAAAATATGTCTATTATGGCCATACCGCTGTTAGTCCCTTAGTCGTATAACGCCAAAAGCAGCGGAAAAATGGTGGCGAAGCAAAGCGCAGACACAAATTTTTCCGCTGGCTTTTTTTGTTATATTTTTTCATTTTGCCGTTGTAACATTCTTTCCATTTTTCGCTTATAAGGCCGGAACCAGAGCTCGCAAAATATTATTGCATAGACAATCGGTTTTACTGTAATTGCCATAAAGAGCGGAAAGTTCTCTTGAGGCAAATTTGAGTGGATAGCTAAAGATATACTTGTAATTAAAGATGCCGAGACTCCAATTATGTATGCATTGTTTATAACCGCCTTTGCATGTGTAATATATTTACTAAGTCCTCGAACATAGTTTGGATGCTTAACAATCCACGAAGTATTATCATACAGGCGATATGTTTCCACAGCGCCATTGCTGATCATTGAAACTATAATCGTGAGTCCCCAGACGATAGATATACTCGCGATTTCCCATTTTCCGTTTGTGCCCGTGAGTAGTACAACAGACATCATCACCAAGCCCATAACAAAAAGCCCAACAACACCGCTCCAATCAATTAAATAAGTTGGTTTATCATCATTTGTATCAGTCTCGACTGATTGGGACAATTCGACTGGAGATACTTCGAAAACCGTTGCGAACGCCAATTTTGTATCCATCGAGCACGAACCGTCCTTTTCGGCTCTCTGAATTGTCCTTTCACTTACACCGCTTATTGCTGCTAGCTTTTCTTGAGACCAACCTCTTTCTTTACGCAATTCCGCAAGTTTTTCAGGTGATATGTTCATATGTATTCTCCAAATCAAATTTCCGGAGATAATAGCTTCAAAATCTTATTTATAACCACGACAGAAACCCGACAGATATCCGCCAACTGGCCGCCACGAAAATATAACGCC
>JABXIR010000117.1 GCA_013372965.1 Gammaproteobacteria bacterium | reverse complement strand
CGTAAAAGGCCGATCCAGTCTTAACATAACCGCACCGGCAAAGTTAGCCACCAGGTCTTTGGCCGCGTAGCCCACCATCAAGCCACTCGCCGATCCAAAGGCAACGAGACTCGAAAGCGGTACACCAATCACTTGCATCGACACCAAGACACCAAATGCGAATGCAAGGGCTCTAAGCGTCATACGAAACGCATCGGCCGTTCCAGCGTCAAGGGGAATACGATCGAAATCATCTGAGACAAGGTTCTGCTCGAGCCGACGAGCAAACCGCCATAACGACCATACAACAAGCCAAACAAAGGCCAGAATGGCAAGGTTCTCAATGCGCTGACCTTCGACACCATAATAAGCAATTCGATACTGATTTATACGCTCGACGGCAAGAACCCAAACCGAAAAGATTATTGGACGCTCAAGACCATATAGACAAGCGTCAATCACGGCCGCATTGCGACGATTCATAAAGAAGGTAAAGGAACGTGAAATGACGTAACGTATCAATAACGCTGTAACAAACACGAAGCAAAGATATTTAAAGCTTTCTAAGTTTACCAAAGAAATCTGTTCAACTAGGTCGTCTAGATCCAAGTGATTACCCTCGTTATTACACTGCGTTTACTGAGTGCTTATTGCGGCGAGTGCCGCATCATAATTTGGTTCTGACGCCAAATTGTCAACCAACTCTTGATGGGTCACGATGCCGTTAGGATCAATGACGACAACCGCTCTCGCGTATAGTCCCCGCAATGGGCCATCGACTAACTCAAGTCCGAATGCGCGCCCAAAACTCGAGCGAAAACCACTGGCCACCTTGACGTTATCAATACCCTCTGCGCCGCAAAATCGCGACATCGCAAACGGCAAGTCCATCGCGACACATAACACCACCGCATCGCTAAGCGCCGCCGCCTTTTCGTTGAAGACACGGACCGACTGCTGACAGGTGGGTGTGTCGATGCTAGGGAATACATTGAGAACAGCGGTCTTACCGAGTAGATCGCTTTGTTTGATATCGGACAGATCGGCTCCTGTTAAGGTAAAATCGGGAGCATGATCTCCCACTATCGGAACTTCACCGCAGGTGTGTAACTGTGTATCCCGAAACGAGACTGTTGCCATAACGATTTCCTTTTTAGTATTGCAACGAAGGACGATAGCGTCGTTGTGCGCCCTCAATTGCCGATTCCCTTGTTAACGGTATAGCACGAAGTTGCTGATCTATAAACATCGAAATCTGATCAACTCGATGTGGCGTTAACCGCGCGATACTTTGGCCGTAAGGAGCGATCATTTCAATACTCTGAAGCTCGCCATCTTTCCAAACGACAAATCCATGCAGGCCGTCACCTGCAGTCACTCGACGCAAACCATAAGACTCGAAATCCGCTTGATCAGGATAGAACGCTCGCATGACGTCGGGCGCACCATCAACCGACCAATAGTTGGGGCCATCGACCATGCGGGTAATAGCCGTACTTGACAGGTCGATTCGGTCGAAGTGCTCAAGGAGCAGATCGTTGCACTCCGCCAGCCGAACGACCGGGCTTAAATGAAATGTCGAAGGGTCGGCGTTATCAAGCGGGTCAATCATACAGGCTGCAAGCGCTGAACCGGCGGATTGCGCTGTAAACTGACCATCCCAATTGACGAGTAAATCTCGCGCTGCGAAAAGACGAGGCGGCAGCGTAACTGAATGCTCTAACTGATCAATCCAAACTCTCTGCGGCGATTGCGGCGACAGTGATACATCGTATTTCAATCGTTTAAACGACGCTAAGCTAACGTCTGAATTGCGCTCGAAAAACTCATGAATAACTAATGAACGATTCGTCAAATGTGTCTCGAAGCCATGATTTGCATCAATTACCTCATCAGCAAGCGATGCCACCGCGAACGGCGTTTGGTTTGCAGAGGCCAAATAGCCAGACTCAGGGTTCACTAGAACGGGAGTGCTTCGATCCGCCCACATCGAACGCTCGGGAAATGTCGCGTTACTTCGATACGCAATGTTCCCTGAGGAATCGGCCACCACAAAGTTAAAACTTGGTATCGCAGAGCGATCAAAGGCGGCTTGCCACACATCGAGTGTGTTTGCGCGCGCCATCTCGAGCCATTGCTCAATGTGATCGAAGCGACCTTTTCCGGCATAGTCTATCTCGATGAATTGCTCATTCACTTTGAATACAGGCGCCTCGGGTGTCCCATAGCAGGGTTCACTTACACCCCAGCTCAGCGCTCGATAAATTCTCACATCGATCACGCAATCGCGCACGGGCGCATCTTCGACGATTGATGTCGTAATTAGGTCAGGTTTATTGACCGTGACGCCCCACCCCAGTTGATCGTTCGCACCGATAAAGGGCACAGGGCTTCCAGGAAAGAACCCACCGTGAAATTGCCAACCGTCATCGGTATATAAATGCGCTTCGTACCATGCCACTTCGCCCCTGAGTGGTTGATGCGAATTCCACAGTAATAACGTCGATTGGTCTCCCGTTCGAGATTCACTGACTGCAATGGCCGTAGAACCTCTCGGAACCTCCTCCGCCTCGATGAGCAACGGCGACGTTACTTCGAGTGCAGCGCGAAGTTGCTCGTCAAAGCCATAGAACATCACATGCTGAAGGTAAAAGCCTGCAAGTAAATCGTTTACGGTGAGTGGATACAGCGCTGGTGTGGCTCGCTTTACGTCGGTTCCTGCAAACGCATTAACGCCATCGACGTAGGCTTGAAGGTAGCTCAGTGTCTCATTCGAAAGCTGCTCTTGAGCGCTACCCGCCTCTAACTGTTGCCACACACCCAACCACGAAATTACCCAATCGGCCTCTGCTTGAGATCGTTCGAGGAACTTAGCCGAGTGACCTCGATAAAGAATCACCCCTCGTTCAATGTCTTCTAATCGATCTTCGGCTTGAGCGTACCCCAAACCAAAAGCGACGTCGTTTTGCTCGCGCCCCAAAACAGTCGGAACACCCCACTCATCCCGAACAATTTCAACATCATAGTCTTGTGCTTTTGCACGAAAAACCTGGGGTTGAAAGTCGTTACTGGAGTTAAAAAATAGAAATTGTTCGACGCAAATAACCCCAATGAGCAATACCGCTAACGCCTTGAGAGTATTTAATCCGAGTCGCTTTATCATTGTTGTTCGACCTTGGTAGATTGTGCTTTATATTGTTAGTCTGAAGCGAGACGCCATTCCTGCGTTCTGAAAAAGAAACCAATGTAGCCACGCACCAATAGCTTTTCTCCCTCGCGCCATATCTTACAACGATACGACTTTCCGTTTTCGGGGTCGACAATGGTACCATCACTCCATTCATCTCCGTCCAACGTTAATCCATCGATGATCTGCAATCCGATAACCGGCTGATCTTTAAGCTCACCATCACACAAATCGCAAATCGGATTTTCTTCCTCTGGGTTGATCAGCTCGATGATCCGACCTTGGAGAACACCGTCCGAAATTGTTAATTCCACGGTCGATCGAACTTCTCCCGTGGTATCGTCGATCGTGTTCCAACGCCCCGTTACATCGGCCGCCAAGGCGGGTGATGCGATGAATAAAACTGCGAGTGCTAACCAAGTTTTCATGTTACTTCCCTAAACTCTATCAATAACCCATTAAGATTAGTCGACTCAAGCTGGAATACCGCTATGGAATCGAAAAACCGAGTCGCCAGAAAGAATGAGTTCTTTTTCTTGCTCACGGAAGAATGCAATGCGATCTTCAATTGAGACTCCCGCAGCTTTTTCTGCGAGCGACAGATAGTCGGTAAAATGCCGGCTCTCCGATTTTAGTAATGAGATGTAGAATTTTTGCAGCTCGGCATCGAGACTTGGCGCAATCTTCGCAAACCGCTCACAGCTTCGGCATTCGATGAAAGCTCCGATAATGAGAATATCGACCAAACGATCCGGCTCGCTGGTGCGCACGTGCTCCATTAACCCCGCTGCATAGCGACTTGCTGAAACCTGTCGATAGCTGATCTTGCGGCGCTTCATAATGGCCGTTACCTGTTCGAAGTGGCGCAGCTCTTCGCGTGCCAAACGAGACATCTTTTGCAGCAACTCATCTCGATCGATGTACTTAAACATCAGGTTTAACGCTGTTTTTGCCGCCTTCTTTTCACAGTTCGCATGGTCGATCAACATGGTTTCCTGATCTTCCAAGGCCGCCTGAACCCACGCTTGTGGTGTTTCACAACCAAGAAATTGGTTAATATGCGTTAAGTCTACGTCTAAGCTCACAATCGATTACTCCTCATCTCAGATGGGCATTATACGATTTTAGACGTTCAATAGAATCATCAATGCAGCGAAATTGAGAAAATGCGTACTGAGATCCCTAGTTCTTTGAACAATCCAACTTCGGAGGCTGATCCCTTTGAGATCCTTAGCGAACTCGTCGCGTCGTTAGAACACCAACTCTATCAGCTCGATCAATCATTAACTTCATCAGTGTCCTGGGCTGCAACTGATGCAAATGTCTCCATCAGCGAATCAATAACCAAGCTGTTCTATCAAGATGACCGCGATGGACGCGTGACCGACCAGGTTCAAGCTGTCGTCATTATCGACGACCAGCAGATGGCACTCATCCATTCGATCAATGGCATCAAATCTCGCTTCAAAAATTCTGTGTCACAGCTTCGACAAGCGAATCCAAAACAGATTTCCCACTGGCAAAATGCCGTCTTTAATCAGGGCGGTCGCGGCCGCACACAGCTTGCAGAGCATCAGGTTGGTCGCCTGCACCTCAAGCAAGCGTGGCGCCGCCTAAATGTCATCGATCAAACCGTTGAGAAAATTCAATTCGCTTGGTACAAATCGGGTCGTTCGATTACCAAACTTTCACAACAAGAGGTACTCGATCGACTACTACGTGCGGAGAAACAAGGTCGCCCCATTGCGAACGACTGGAAGGCCATGGCAAATACACAGTCCACAGACGTGTTCGCAATGGTACAGACTCAAGCCCCGCTTATTCGGGCTAACGTGTTCCTAGAATCAGGGGAGCGCTTCGCACTCAATGCATCGACGCCATTGTTCTTGGCAGCACAAACGACATTACCCCAAATAACGCCCGCCACCGCGCTCGGCGAAACCAAAACACGACAGACCCGATCGGACACTAAGATCGAAGCGAAACCATTTCTCGACGTTATCCGTGTCCACCGCTATGCCAAATAGCGTCTAGGTTTATCTATGAAATAGGCGGCATGAATAGTGGCTAGAGCGCTTTGTGCGTCTATGCTTACAGCCGATAGTTGGTGCTATTTCGATACTTTAGTACTTACCGTTCTTAACTTGTCGACAATATTTCTTTAGAATGGCGCCACAAAACTACCACTCGTCCAAACATTGAAGGCGGGTCAACTATTACGAGGATCGAATCGTGCTTGAAGCTTATCGTAAACACGTTGCAGAACGTGCCGAGCAAGGTATTCCACCATTACCACTGAATGCAGAACAAGTCGCTGACTTAGTTGAACTACTTAAGAACCCACCGGCTGGCGAAGAAGCAACACTCGTCGAACTTATTTCAGATCGAGTTCCGCCGGGCGTTGACGAAGCTGCCTACGTAAAAGCGGCATTCTTGAGCGCTGTCGTGAAAGGCGATGCTTCATCACCACTAATCGACAAGCTGACTGCTGTTAAGCTCTTGGGCAACATGCACGGCGGTTACAACATCGAAACACTGGTTTCTTTGCTCGACGACGCTGAGCTTGCAGCAGCCGCTGGCGAAGAACTTAAGCACACCCTCCTTATGTTCGACTCGTTCTACGATGTTGAAGCGAAAGCAAAGGCAGGCAATGAGATCGCAAAAGCGGTTGTTCAGTCTTGGGCGGACGCAGAGTGGTTCACCACTCGTCCAGCCGTCGCTGAGTCGATCAAAACAACTGTATTCAAGGTGACCGGCGAAACGAACACCGACGACCTTTCACCGGCCCCTGATGCTTGGTCACGTCCAGATATCCCACTTCACGCACTTGCTATGTACAAAAATGCGCGTGAAGGTATTCACGACGCGAAAGCTCAAATCGAAGAACTCAAAGAAAAGGGTCACCCTATTTCGTTCATCGGCGACGTTGTTGGTACTGGTTCATCACGTAAATCAGCCACCAACTCAGTGCTTTGGTACATCGGTGATGACATGCCAGGCACGCCCAACAAGCGCAGCGGCGGCATCTGTATCGGTGGTAAAGTAGCGCCTATCTTCTTCAACACAATGGAAGACGCAGGCGCGCTCGTATTTGAAGCACCCGTCGACGACCTTAACATGGGCGATGTCATTGAAATCCGTCCATACGACGGAAAAATCCTGAACGCTGAAACCGGCGATGTACTTTCAGAATTTGAACTGAAGTCCGACGTGATCCTAGATGAAGTTCAAGCAGGCGGTCGTATTAACCTCATTATCGGCCGTGGTCTTACAACAAAGGCGCGTGAATCACTCGGCCTTGAAACTTCGACGACGTTCCGTCTACCAACT
>JABXIR010000086.1 GCA_013372965.1 Gammaproteobacteria bacterium | reverse complement strand
TAGCACAAAGGATGTTGGGACGACGTTTACCTTCCGCTTGAGTCTACCTATCTGTGAAGATTTGGATCTCAACGAACACATAGACGAACGCGAGTTTGGAAATTTACCCCAACTCACTTGCCTCGTAGTCGATGACAATGAAATTAACGTCGAATTACTTAAGTGGATGCTTGAGGAATGGGGTCACGATGTCGATGTCGCAATCAATGGCTTAGAAGCGGTTGAAGCAATCGCCAAAAAGCGCTTTGATGTGGTGTTTATGGACTACCACATGCCGGTAATGAACGGATTAATGGCAACCCAAAAGATTCGTGAACTTCCGGCGCCCGCAAATCTTACGAAGATAATTGGATGTACGGCTGATGCGTTTAGTGAAGTTCGTGAACAGCTGCTCGAGGCAGGACAGGACGATGTTATCTCGAAGCCGATTATCCAGCGCGAGCTGCATATGGCGCTCAAGGCCTCTATATCTGCCGGTGAATAGGCTTAGGGAGTTCTTGCCACCTAATCAATTTCGAAAGTGAAGCCTTCCATTGCCCACCATTGCAGTGTAATCATCACACGCTGGTTGCGGAGTATCGCGGTAAAAATATTAGTTATCTCTATAAAACTATTTGTTCTATAAATGTGATATTAATATAACCAAAAGTGAAATAGCATGACTTCAAACATCACTCGACAGGTTTGAACTTTATGCGCACTTCTCTTATTGCCGTCGGCATTTCCGCTGCGATTTCGTCATCGATAGCACACGCAACGAATGGATATTTTACCCATGCTGTGGGCACCCACACTAAGGCACAAGCAGGCGCGGGTATTGCATACCCAACTCAGGTGATCGACGCGGCCAACAACCCCGCGGCGGCCGCGATAACCGCATCCCACACTGAAATTGGTGTAGCCTATTTTGCACCCGATCGGGGTTATTCAGCCTCATCGAGCTTTGCGAACGGTCAAGGCGGCGCGTTTACACTCACTGAAGAAGAAGTCCGTAGTGGGAAAAGTGGGTTTGTCATCCCATACTTTGCTCATCGCTGGCGCCCAAGTGAGAACAGCGGATTGAGCCTGAGTTTTTATGGGCGCGGTGGCATGAACACAACCTATACGGGCGGTTCTGCTAGTTTTGACCCAGATGGACCTGGCCCTGCGGCCGCAGGAACCTACGGCGGAGTCTTTGGTAGCGGCGCTACTGGAGTCAATCTTAATCAAGCCTTTCTTGAACTAGCGTATGGTTATGATGGGGGCGCATGGCAGTTGGGTATTGCGCCGATTGTCGCGGTCCAAACATTCGAAGCAACAGGACTGTCAGCATTCAGTGGTTACACACGTACCTTCGCCGCTAGTGGTGGACAAAACCTGCCAACATCGCTGACCAACAACGGTACCGATTTTAGCTATGGTTTTGGGTTAAAACTGGGCTTAATTGCAGAACTGACCGATTGGTTGAATATTGGCTTACGCTATCAGTCGGAGGTCAATATGACCGAGTTCAATAAGTACTCTGACCTCTTCGCAAACGGAGGCGACTTTAATATTCCAGCGTCCGTGCAAGTCGGAGCGAGCTTCAAACTGAGTGAGCAAATTCGCATTAATACCGATATCGAGCACACCCAATTTAGCGATATCGACTCCGTAGGGAACGAACTTGCGTTGGTTGGAGGGTGCCCGACCGCTGGGCAAGGCGGAACCAACTTGGAAAACTGTGCGGGCGGTAATCAGGGCTTTGGCTTTGGCTGGAGCGACATGACCACCTACAAACTGGGTGGCAGTTGGACTCCGAGCGGTGCCGACCGACTCACCTTTCGAGCGGGATACAGTTACGGAGAACAACCGGTTCAAAGCGCTGATGTATTAATTAATATTTTAGCGCCAGGGGTGACGGAAGAGCACTACACGCTTGGTGTTGAATACCGGCTGCCGAATGCGCGTTCGCTTAACGTAAGTGTGATGTACGCGCCGAAAAACCATGTGCACGGTGGCAATTTGTTTGATCCCACCCAAAGTATTACGCTCGACATGGATCAATACGAAATAGAATTCGCCTACCAGTTCTAACTAACTAAAATGTCGCTGGCTCTCACGCGAGCGACTTTCAGCCGACTTCGGTCATTAGTTAATATTTTTGAGCGGATCTCGAGAGACTGGCCAATTGGGTTATCGATCTTCTATGTGGTAAACATTGCCAGTACAAATGCTGTAACTGTAACATCCGGCCGACGGAGTCGTGCGACAAGAGCCATAAATTAACGCATTACCGCCAAGTGACTCGGCCTCTAAGCGTAGTGTGTTTAAAATTGCCGATCGGCTGTATTCCTCGGAGTCGCGATCGTACTGACAGTAATCTGTAGTGACCAAACCTAAATGACGATAATTAAACTGAACAAGTTGAGCGCTAGTAATGATGTCAACAGAGTACATCTTTTGGAAATCTGCACCGGACGTTGAAAAATTGTTGGTTGTTTTTAGCGTGCCACACGCGCTTAAAGTCGCCATGAATACACCAATGAACAACGATCTAGTGAACATTTTATACCTCCCAACCAGCAGTTGCTTGACTAGTTAACTGTATCAGTACTTTTGCCACAGTAAAAGTCTCTCAGTCGGAGGATGTTTAATAAGTTAAGCGCTCAGTGACGGCGTTGCGCCTGAGGCGGCGCCTTCAGCCCCTTCAGCTAGACAGCGTGCGTAGCGAAGCTAACAGGGATAGTGTGATTCTGGCGCTGCTAATTTATTTAGTAATATTGAAAGGGCGACGCTCACGCACCGCCCGTATAGCGCTAGCTGAAGTAGTATGTAATTAGATAGGTATACAGAGGAATCCCAACAATCACGTTGAATGGGAAGGTAATACCCAGAGACATCGTGATTGATAAACTATGGTTCGCATTCGGGAGTAACACTCGCATTGCTGCCGGTACCGCGATAT
>JABXIR010000076.1 GCA_013372965.1 Gammaproteobacteria bacterium | reverse complement strand
GTCTGGGTCTGGGACGAGCGAAGGATTAAGATAAGCCAGCACTCGAACTCCCTGATCCTGCAACCGAGAATGCCACGTGGCATAGTCAGAGTAATGATCTTGATCCAAGCGCCAATTCCACCACAACTGCTTACCAAAACTGGTGGTTCGTTGTCCGACCCAATCTTGAATCCAAACCGCTGCAACCTCGGTCTGACCGGTTAACTGGGCGAGTTTCTCCTGAGTTACCTCACTGCCACCTTGCACACCCACGATTATTCCGTCATTCAACCAATCGGGTGGAGTTGACATTCTTCCCGTGTCTTGAGTGTATAACGAGATGAGATCTTTCGGTGAAGTTGCAACATAAGCACGCAGAGCAAGTTGATGGTCGGCAACACTCACAATCACTCGATCACTAACCGAAAAATCAAACCAACTCACACGGTCCGTTTTAAGCCAAAATCCGCGGTCGGAACTCGTAAAAAACCAAGGCACAGGGGCGTAAGTCGAATGCCAGGCTCCGCCTGCACCCGCAACCGCATCAACCATCGCTGTCAAAGGTTGTTGACCTCGACCAATACCTTGCTCGCTCACTACAATCGGAACCGACAAGCCACGCATATTTACTCGAGAAAACTGAGCCCCAAATCCAACGGCAAATTCTCGTGGAGGCATTTCGATTTCAAGCGACAGCAGATCCGCATCGGAACCGACCAATTCAAAGTCGACGTATTGGTCACCCGGCTTAACTGACAACCGATACGGTCTAACATCGCCCAAACAATCAATCGAACCCACCAAGTCGAATGAATCTTGATCCGCTTCGACGCGAGTAACGTGTTGCTCACACAACGACCATGATCGATCGACGTCAATATCGATCATACCGCGATGCTCAGTCAGTGATACCTCTCGCTGATCAAGATTAATGAAACGCTCGCCGCGAACATTCTTAAACACCCTCGTATTCGAGGGCATATGATCGACGATGAAGTGGTGCTCAGATAACAACACTTGAAATTCGCCCACCCGCCAAGTGCCCTCAAGATGCGAGCTAAAATCATTTCGCTCAAACGCCCACCAGCGCCATATCGATTGCGTTAGTAGCAATAAAATGATCATCGCAAACGAGATTCGAAGCACTCTACCTGCAAAAAAGTGTGACATAGATCACAAAACCCTTGATTAACGAACAGAATTTAATAGACTCATCACTAATATAACAATGAAATCAGTTTTGTTAACAGCCTAAGGACGGGATGTGAAAAAAGGTGAAATCACTCGCCTCGAAATTCTCGAAGCGACATTACAAGTGATGGTCGATAAAGGCGTCCATAACACAACCTTTCGCGCTGTGGCCGATGAGTCGGGCCTCAAACTTTCACTCGTCAGCTATCATTTCCCAGATCGAACCAAACTACTGCGCGACGCCGTCGCTATGCTATTTTCCCGACAGAGTGTTCTCATCGACAGCATTTTTACTAATTTGTACGAGTTACTGAGCCAGTATCAAAAACGGGATCTCAAGCGTAGCATATCACGAGCCGAAATCGCGCTCACACTCACTGATGCGATCAGCGAAGCCCTGCACGGCTATTTCTTAAGCGACAAAAAAGATCCCCGAGCGCTACTGGTACTCAAGTTCGATCCACACCCCGACCCAGCGCTAAGTCATGTTCGTAATCTCGGATTACGATCACTGAAGGCGTATCTAATTGAGCTGTGTAAACAATTGCACTCCGCCACTCCGCGAGATGACGCCCGACTTCTAACCAGCGTCTTTGTGCTCTTTGAGCTCGAGGCACTAAAGTCATCTCGCCCCAAAAAATTTAAAGTTCATACGGCCGTGTGGCAGGTGATGTGCCAAATTCTCAACGTCCAATACTCCCTAGGTGAAGCAACCACTCGCGTGAGAAAACGCCAACAACGCTCTTTCGATAACCTTCTCGCGCAGGGCGAGTTGTTCAGCTAAAACAATTGCGTAGATAACCTGACTTGAGCCACGCAGTATCTGCGGTTAGACTTCGCCCAGATTCTGAGGGTTATTATGTATATTTTTTCGGTCACGGCGACAGCCATTCGAGACACAGACGATGCGAAAACTGGCGAGACACGTCCTTTTATCGTCTACATCAACTTTACCGAGCTATTCGGTGCCCAATCGCTCGTTCGCGCTTACTTAATTCGTGCAGGCTATAGCTCTATCGCCTTCGAAGACCAGAAGCACCTAAACAACGATCAGCTAAGTGACCACGCAAAGGTCGCTGGTAACCCTATGATTGTCGAAGCACTGCGTGAAGGCTACGCAGTCCAGTTATTCGACTCGTAACAATTAGAGGTAACCACCATGAAAGTTGAACTTCTTAGCCCTGCAGGCTCACATAAAGCGATGCGCTACGCTTTTGCGTACGGTGCCGACGCGGTATACGCAGGCCAGCCTCGCTACAGCCTTCGTGTCCGAGAAAACGAATTCAATAAAATGGATGTGATGTCGGCAGCCATTGAAGAGGCTCATGCCCAAGACAAGCTATTCTTCATCGCGAGTAACCTAGCCCCTCATAACAATAAAGTAAAAACGTACTTGCGAGACATGAAAGACGTTATCGCCATGGGCCCGGACGCATTGATCATGAGCGATCCCGGTCTAATTTCGATGGTTAAAGAAGCTTGGCCTGACCAAGAGATCCACTTGTCTGTTCAGTCGAACGCAGTCAACTTTGCGACTGTAAAATTCTGGAAGAACATGGGGATTAGCCGCGTTATCCTAAGTCGCGAGCTATCACTCGACGAGATTGAGGAGATCCGCCAAGAGTGTCCAGATATCGAGCTCGAAGTTTTTGTGCACGGTGCACTGTGCATGGCTTACTCGGGTCGATGCTTACTTTCAGGATATATTAACCACCGGGATTCGAATCAGGGCGCTTGCACTAATGCTTGTCGCTGGAAGTACCAGGCAACACCAGCAGAGGAAACGGCCGAAGGCAACATCCAAGCCAACATGGCTGTAGAAACTTTTGAGCCCAAGCCCCTGCAGATGGTACTGCAAGATGTCACTAAGCCGAACGAAATAATCCCCGCCTACGAAGACGAGACCGGAACGTACTTTATGAACTCGAAAGACCTTCGAGCAATTCAACACGTCGACCGTCTCATCAAAATGGGCATCGATAGTTTGAAGATAGAAGGTCGAACCAAAACCTATTTCTACGCCGCTCGAACGGCGCAGGCTTACCGAAAAGCCATTGATGACGCCGTCGCCGGTCGCCCCTTTGATATGTCACTTATGGACGATCTCGAGTCGCTCGCTAATCGTGGCTACACAGAGGGCTTCTACCGACGTCACGTGCCTGGTGAAATGCAAAATTACGAGAATGGCAGCTCGAAAATGCACCAGCACCAGTTCGTCGGTGACGTCCTTTCAATCGAAAACGGTTGGGCCAAGATCGACGTTAAAAACAAGTTCTGCGTTGGCGACACCATTGAAATTATGCACCCGAAAGGCAACATCAAAGCGCAGCTCGACGCAATGCGAGACAAGCAGGGAAATGACACGAGCGAAGCAAAGGGTTCAGGGCATGTAGTCTTTATCCCATGGCCCTATGATCGCAGCGCAGAGTTTTCGATGATCCTTCGTGAACTACCATTTACAAAAAACGCCTAAGCCATTGGTTTTATTGCAAATAACGGTTGACTAAAAGCCGCTAATTGATAAACTTCGCTTCGGTTTGGGGCCTTAGCTCAGCTGGGAGAGCG
>JABXIR010000108.1 GCA_013372965.1 Gammaproteobacteria bacterium | reverse complement strand
GAGTGGGGACAGGAGCAGTGGGTTCGCGATGCTCGGATCGCGCAAATCTACGAAGGGACCAACGGCATTCAGGCGCAAGACCTTGTAAAACGCAAAGTGATTACCGACCAAGGCGAGACGCTATTCGCACTGCTTGACGAATTTGCTGGGACGACGTCAGACTCACGTTGGCATGACGCGAAACAACACTTTGTCGCTCTGACCACTGATTTGCTCGACACTTGCAAAACCGATCCATCAAAAGAGGGGTGGGTGTCGGTCGATTATTTACATGCCTTAGGGTACCTGTTGTACGGCTATTTTTGGTCGGTCATGCCTGAAAAAGCCCAAGGTACCGGGCTTCATGAGATGAAACAGCGTCTCGGCGACTTCTACTGGCGACGCATCTTCAGCCGCTTCAACGGTCTCTGTGAGAGTGTTCGAAACGAACTTGAGCATTGATTTTTAAGCTGAACTTGAACATTCTAGGTGTACTAATGCTTGGTGTGTCGATAGGCTCGATATCACCAAGCCTACCCAGCCGGTTTAATTAGCTCATCGTGTTGACCGGCCGCATCATAATCAAACGAGTAGACTAACAATGATAACAAGCTACGAAGCCTTTGCGCTCTACACCGCGCTTAATGCCCTGATACTTTTTGTGTTGGCCGCCAATGTCAGCCGACTTCGCTGGAAATTCAAAGTCTCCTATGGCGATGGTGAGAACCGCGAGCTACATCGTGCAATTCGAACGCACGCAAACGGGGTCGAGTTTGTCGTGATCTTCGGCTTAATTCTGTTGTCGCTAACGTATCTAGGCGTTGATGAATCGACGCTGCTAGCGTATGCACTCGTGTTTACAGGTGCTCGTGTGTTACAGAGCTTTGGCATGCTAAAGCGCATTGTTAAAGCCCGACAAATTGGCGCCGGCGTGACCTATCTTGGTTTGCTCGTGGGTTCGATTCATATATTGTTGGCTTTGTAAGTTAGGAGCAAATCATGCGAAACAAAGACGAAATGACGCAGGAAGATCTGGCGCGCGTCGAAAACTACTTGTCGAGCCCGGTTCATCAAGTAGAGCGCGGCGATTTTAAGGGTTGGCACCTGTTTGCGTTTTTAACCGCGGTGCTTATTGCGCTGGGCGGTTTGGCGATTTTTCTTGCGATCAATGCAGGCGCTTGGAATCAGGCCCCGATCTAACTCATCGAGCCTAAGGCCTTAATAATGTGAAAGTGGGCGGGCTCAATTGGCATTACCGACAAACGACTGCGGGTAATTAACGCGATCTCACTGAGCTCGGGGTGGGACTTAATCGTCTGCAAACTTACTAACGAATTAAATTTGCTCTCGAAGGCGATATCGACCTGATACCAACGTGGCGTGTTGTTGGTCGCTTTGGCATCATAATAGGCACTGTGTGGGTCGAATTGTGTTGGGTCGGGATAAGCCGCACGAACCACTCTGGCGATTCCCACGACGCCCACGGATTTGCAGCTCGAGTGGTAAAACAGTACCAGGTCACCAACGCGCATGTCGTCACGCATGAAGTTTCGCGCTTGATAGTTTCTGACGCCATTCCAGCCCTCGCCCTTCGAGCCTTTTGCTTTAAGGTCGTTTAGGGAAAAGTCATCCGGTTCAGATTTCACCAGCCAATAGTTCATTGAATTCCTCGTTGGCGTCACAGTTATTGTTACCGAGCGCAGCCAGTCTTTCATCGTCGTGCAGTCGCGCTAGATACTCGGTGTATTTCAGAAAGCTCAACGCATCCTCACACGATCGCCACTGCTGCTGCCAAGCAGGAACCCACAAGTAGTAGGTGCTGAACATGGCCAATTCCGCGTTATTGGATGGAAGATAGCTCAGAGTGGGATATGTTGCGCTAAGTTCGTCGAAAATTCGAGATTTTTCTTGAAGCTTTTCATCGTGCGTCAGTGTTGATTTGTAAAGATCACTCAAGTTTGAGCGTGTGTCGGCAATGCGCTGATCAACTTCGTAATTAAAATTGGTACGTGGCACCTCGAGACCTTGCGATAGTGCCCACTCGCGCGCCATTAGGTCGCCGAAAAACGAAGCGAAGGCTTCGTTTAAATCGGGGTCATCGTTCACGTAGAAAGCTCGGTGCGCGACCTCGTGAAAGAGCACGCGCGCTGTTTCGATTGAGTCATCACTAAGCCAATTAGACATAATCGGATCGGAGAACCATCCAAGTGTTGTCCAAGCACTCGCGCCGTGAATTGATACATCATAGCCCTGCCGTGTTAGTTCATTTGCGAGGCGCTCCGCGTCTTCTCGAAGCCAAAAGTTGCGGTAGTTAATGCAGCCGGCAATCGGATAGCACCATTGTTTTGGTTCTACTGAAAATACGGGTGCTGCAGAGACTAACCACTGAGGAGGTGAGTCACCCGTATCAATGTAATAGCGATAGCTATCGCGCACATCAATGCCGTATTGAACGAAGGCGAACTCGATCATTCGATCAACGGACTTAAGGTTTTCTACAAGCCTCGGGTCTTGACTACTGTCTTGGATTAACGCCTGCACCGGCTGTCGTTCATGCCACTGTTTCACTTGCCCGCTAACGAGTTGGGTGTAATAACACCCGCTTAACGTGAAAGTAAAAATGATTACTGCGACGAGTCGCCAGAAGGCTTTTGAATCATGCGTGCGCATAGGCTGCCGACTTCAAAGAGTAACCACATGGGAAGAGCGAGCAAAGTTTGGGATATCACATCGGGTGGCGTAAGAAACATGCCAAGCGTGAAACAACCGACGATCACGTAAGGTCGCTTGTTAGCCAGTTTATGGGCGTCGATGATGCCCATCCAAGCGAGTAAAAACACCGCGACGGGAATCTCAAAGGCAATGCCAAAGGCGAACAGCAATTTGATGACAAAACTGAGGTACTGGTTGATATCGGTCATTACCGTGACGCCTTCGGGCCCAACCGAGGTGAAAAAACCGAACACTAATGGGAAAACGACGAAATAACAGAAGGCCATGCCCGCGTAGAACAGTGTTATGGACGACGCCATTAATGGGGCGATGATGCGTTTCTCGCGCCGATAAAGCCCAGGCGCAATGAATGCCCAAAATTGATACAAAATAAGCGGCACTGCAATAATGACTGAAAGCACTAAGCTGAGTTTGAAAGGCGTTAGGAACGGCGAGGCGACTTCGGTAGCGATCATAGACGAGCCTTCGGGCATGTAGGCGCGAAGTGGCTCGGAAACAAATTGGTACAACTCGTTTGCAAAGGGGAATAGCCCAGCAAATACCAGCGTAACGCTTACAAAAATGTAAATCAGTCGGCGGCGGAGTTCGGTCAGGTGGCTAACTAGCGTGCCGGTTGCTGCGTTACTCATGTGTCAGACTCATCAGGCTTGTGTTTAGCAGTTTTGGACGGGTCTGAATCGTCGAGCTCCGGGGTCTGGGTCTCGGGTGATTGCTCTTGATCGGTTTTGTCTTCCGCCGCTTCAGCTGCCTCCGCGGCTTCTTTCAGAGCAATTTTCTTTTGGCGAATAATCTCTTCATCATCGGGAGACGCCATCTGACGAGGCTTTTGTTCACCGATATGTTTAAAACGCTGAATGTTATCGGTGGTTTCATTTAAAGCCGCTTCAATGGCTTCTTTCGATTCCCCGAGCTGCTTCATAATGGCTTCGTTTTTCAGCTGGCGACGAATGTCATCGGCACCGATCTCTTTTTCGAGTTCGGCGCGAGTATCCGTTACCATGCGTTTCATTCGGCCCCACCAGTAAATAATCGAGCGCGCGACCTCAGGCATTCGTTCGGGCCCAATTACAACAAGCCCAACGATCATGATGAGAATGATTTCAAGAAAACCCAGTTCCAACAGTATGCTTCCGCTTGTTACTTGGTCTTGTCTTGTTCACTCACCGACTCGGTCGAGTGAGCGCCTTTTGAATCATCATCCGCCTCGACTTTTTTAGTGTCAGGCTGAGCTTTTGAGGCTTCTTCTTCCTCTTCACTCATCGAAGATTTAAAGCCTTTGATCATTTTTCCTAAGTCTGAACCAAGGCCGCCAAGACGCTTTGTTCCGAACAATAGAATAACGATTAAGAGGATGATTAGTATTTGCCAAAAACTAGGGGCCATGAGTTACTCCTTGCGACCACGTGCCGCTTTTTCTTCAATTCCCGACACGCCCATTCGACGCGCGAGTGTATTTGTGACTTCTTCGAAAGGTATGCCCAACTCTGCGAGCATGACTAGCAGATGAAACACCAAGTCGGCCGTTTCATTAACCACATGCTCTTGGGTTTGGTCGTTGTGAGCATCCTTTGCTGCGAGAATCGTTTCAATCGATTCTTCGCCAACTTTTTCGAGGATCTTGTTTAATCCGTGTTGCGATAACTGCGCCACGTAAGAGCTTTGCGAATCTGCATTGCGGATTCGTTCGGCGATGGTCGCTTCGAGTTGCGTCAGTATGTCAGTCATTGTACATGCTTTTCGGGTCTTTGATCACATTTTGATTGATTTGCCAATCGTCGCCATTCCACGTTTTGTAAAAACAGTCGTGGCGACCGGTATGGCAAGCGATACCGCCGATTTGCTCGACCCGAAGCAACACCGTATCGCCATCGCAATCGAGCATAATATCGTGCAGTTTTTGAATGTTCCCACTTGACTCTCCTTTACGCCACAGAGCTTGCCTGGAGCGCGAGTAATAAACGGCGCGTTGTTCACTCACTGTTGTCTCAAGTGCTTCGGCATTCATCCAGGCCATCATTAATACTTGGTTGGTATGAACGCATTGAGCGATCGCGGGAACGAGACCTTGCTCATTGAATTTTACTTGATCGATTAGAGTTGCCATCGTTTATCTCTTTAAAGTTCGAGCCAAGAAATAGCCGATGCATAGACCGCCAGCTACCCACAGTGCCGCATCTGAGCTTGGAAGATACATCCCGACGACAACGCCCGCGGCGGCTGCGCCTAACCATGTAATGCCGCTTAGTGAGGCAGTTTTAGGCGTCTTTGGCTCGGGCGCCGAGCATTCGTTGGCACTTGCGTTCTTTAGAGCGCTGTATACCAGATGCGGTAACTCGGGAAGTTTCTCGAGCAACTCGGGTGCTTCATCTTTCAGCGAGCGCCATAGCGTTTTGGGATGGAAGCGGTTTTTCAGCCAGCGCTCGAGGAAGGGGTGAGCGGTTGCCCAGATGTCGAGCTGAGGGTAAAGCTGACGTCCTAACCCCTCGATATTAAGCAGAGTCTTCTGAAGCAATACAAGCTGGGGTTGAACTTGCATTTCAAACTCGCGAGCCGTTTGGAATAGACTCACTAAAACATTCGCAAAGGAAATCTCACCGAGCGGCTTTTCGAAGATCGGCTCGCACACGCTTCTGATGGCCGATTCGAAGTCGCCTACTCGAGTGGTCGCTGGTACCCAGCCGCTGGCGATGTGAAGTTCAGCGACCTGCCGGTAGTTACGTCGAAATATCGCCAGCAAGTTGCGCGCGAGATAGTACTGGTCGGCCTGGGTCAGTGACCCAGATATGGCACAGTCAACCGCCATATAACTAGGGTTTTCAGGCGTTTTCCGACTGACAAAGATGTTGCCGGGGTGCATGTCGGCGTGAAAGAAGTTCTGTTCAAATACTTGGGTAAAGAAGATCTCGACGCCGCGTTCAGCGAGCAGCTTAAAGTTGGTGTTTTGTGCTCGAAGCTGGTCGACATCGTTAACCGGAATGCCGTCGATGTATTCAGAGACCATAACGGTGTCGGAAGATAAGTCAAAGTAGACTTCGGGTATGTAAAGTAGCTTCTGCGGCAGTGAATTACGTCGGAATAATGACGCATTGCCGGCTTCGATGCGGAGGTTTAATTCTCGCTCGATGGTGAGTTTATACTCGTCGACCACCTCGACTGGACGAAGACGTTTCGCTTCGGGTAAGTATTTCATGGCTAGGTGTGCCACGAAGTACATCAGTGCGATGTCTTTGTCGATGGTTGGCTTCAAGTTTGGACGAAGGCATTTGATAACAACGTCACTGCCGTCGAGTAACTTGGCGCGGTGCACTTGGGCAACGCTGGCACTGGCGAGTGGCTCGGGCGATATCTCGCTGAAGATGTCGCTGAGCGGCTCGGGCATGCTTTGTTCCACCAATCTCATAAACTCTTTGGGGTCGAAAGGAGCGACTTGATCTTGGAGTTTTGCGAGTTCTTTCGATACATCGGCAGGCATTACATCGGGTCGGGTTGAGAGTAACTGACCGAACTTAATGACCACTGGGCCGAGAGACTCGATGCAGGCGCGAAGCGCTTCGCCTCGAGGGCGGCCCCTCCATTTTGGGTCGACTGGGCCAAGAAGGATGACGAGCGTGCGCGCCCACCACGGTAGTTGTGCTTTAAACAGCAGATGTAAATTGTGTTTTTTTAGTTGTCGGCCAACACGCAGCGCTCGGAAAATGGCGACCTTCATCGTGTTGCCTCAAGAGCAGCGAGTTTGGCTTCAAAGCGGTCAGTATCTTGGCGCAATTGTGTGACAGCACCGCTAAACCGGGCGACCTCTTCGTTCGGTACGGCGAGTTGTGCTTCATACGTCGCATACTCGCCCGTAAGGCGCATTGCTTCGTTACGCATCGTGGTCATTTGTTTTACGGCCGCCCGAAAGCCTTGACCTAAAAGATGGGCACCGGTGGGTGGCATCACGCTCGAGATGAGCGTTTCAAAATCGATGTCGAGGGCCTGAACCGCTTCGTTTAAATTGACTAAGATTGCAGTCTTTCCGGTGGCACTTACACCACTATTTATGAGTGCATTTGACGACTTTTGTCGCGCTAGCGCGGCAAACTGGGCCGCGCGACCACTCAATAACAGGTCGACATCACCTTCATAACTTGCGTATAGATCGATGCGGCCTTGATAAAAACGCACGAAAACCGCGCGCTCAAGATCGGTAAATTGCAGCTTTATTACCCGCTCATTTAACGGTGCTAGTATTTCAGGTGCAGCTGAGTCGGTTGCCAATACACGGTTGATGGCAACCTCAATCGGTGCGAGTAAGCTGCTAAAAATCACGCTTTAAACCCTTTGTGGAGCGCCACGATGCCGCCTGTCAGGTTGTCGTAGCGACAGTTAACAAAGCCAGCGTCTTCCATCATGCCCTTCAAGGTCTCTTGGTCAGGGTGCATACGAATGGATTCTGCTAAGTACTGATAGCTTTCAGCGTCGTTGGTGACGAGCTTACCCATGAATGGCAATGCCTTGAAACTATAGAGGTCGTACGCTTTGCTCAGTAGATCGTTTTTAGGTTTCGAGAACTCGAGAATCAACAGACGTCCGCCTGGTTTCAATACCCGTAGCATTGAGCGAATAGCAGCATCTTTGTCGGTGACGTTACGCAGACCGAATGCGATCGTGATGCAGTCGAAATAATCGTCCGGAAATGGCAGGCATTCAGCATTCGCCTGACAGTAGTTGACGTTGCTTCCGACGCCACGATTGATCAAACGGTCGCGACCGACATTCAGCATTGAGCTATTGATATCGGCGAGTACGACTTGGCCAGTACCACCAACCAGTTTCGAAAACTTCCAAGTGAGGTCGCCCGTACCTCCAGCAATGTCGAGAACACGATGACCTGAGCGAACGCCCGAACTTTCGATCGTAAAGCGTTTCCAAAGGCGATGAACACCACCCGACATTAAGTCGTTCATAATGTCGTACTTCGCCGCAACGGAGTGAAAGACCCCCGCTACGTGATCGACTTTTTCGTCTACGGGAACTTCTTTGTAGCCGAAGTGGGTTTTATCTTTGTTCGCCATGAGAGCCTCTTGCCATAATGCTTTTCGGACTATTGTAACCCGATTACTGTCGTTAAATTAACGGCTATTTTGGTAATGCGTGATTAATCTTCGTTTTGCTCTTTGCGGAACTTCGCAGGTGATCGACCGGTCCAGCGTTTAAACGCTCTCGAGAAGCTACTCGCATCGTAGAAGCCTAAGTTGTACGTGATATCAGCAATCGATAGATTGCTTTGTCGAATGTATTGCAGAGCGAGATCGCGTCGGGTGTTGTCGAGTAACGCTTTAAAGCTAATGCCGGCGGACGTCAGCTTTCGGTGCAACGAGCGCGTACTCATGTGCAACGCGTCGGCGACTTTCTCTTGAGTTGGTTCGCCGCTCGGCAAAAGATCGAGAATTAACTGATATACGCGGTAAGTTATGTCGCTTTTGTCGAGGCGCGCTAAGTAATCGACCATAATGCGCTCACACACCTGAATAATCTCAGGGTTGGCAGTCGGTAAGCTCGCCTCGGCATGGGATCGATCAAACAAAATGTAGTGGGGGCTAAACTCGTCGGAAATGACGGTACAGCCAAACGCCCGTTCGAGTAGCAGGCGATCCGTGTCGTCATGTCCCGGAATGTTGACTTCGATCGGGCGATTATTGGGGTCGAAGTCGATCTCTCGAGTCATTTTTACGCACAACAGTAAGCTCGCTTCAAGGGAGTGCCGGCTCACTGGAATGGCATCTTCCGCTGAAAATTCGACTCTAATGGTATTTGTCGATTTATGAACATTGAACGAAACCGAGGTGGTGATGATCCGCGAGAATCGAGCGGAGCGCTCGAATGCATCGAGTAATGAGGTTGATGCGAGGTTGGCCATCGACATCGCGTGCAACGTCGTTGCATGCACGTACATGGGGACTCGTAAACCGATAAACCGGTCTTCGGTAGCCGACTCAGCCAAGGCCCACAGCGTGTTTAAGTCTTCGGTTGGAATTCGCGTGTTCGGGTCGCCGCAGCTCTCTGGGGAAATGTTGGCTTGCTTTAGTAACTGGCCACCGTTAATACCCTGAGCATCAAGCGCACGTTTGATAGCCAAAGCCCAAGTTCCAATGGTGGTGGGTCTAGATGCAAGTTTCATAGTAGCGTCATTTAGTCACAAAGCGGTTCGTGTCACTAGTATAAGAGAATGTTGCGGGAAACTTAAGCACGGTATTTATCACGTGTAATTAAAGAGGTGTTACACTTCCGCAGAATGATTTATTTAAGGTGCGACATGAGTAACACAACGCCAAACTACGACGCTGATGCGGTTGAAATCATCGATGTGAAAACTGGCTACAAAGGTTTCTTCCGTTTGTCGGTGCTAACGCTTAAACACAAGTTGTTCAATGGTGGTTGGTCGAAGCCCATCCAGAGAGAATTACTAGAGCGAGGAGACGCCGCAGGTGTACTGCTCTATGATCCGGCTCGCGACGAGGTTGGATTAGTAGAGCAATTTCGAGTCGGTGCGATGGCACGAAACCAAGGCCCGTGGATGGTTGAGGTGATTGCCGGCATGATGAACAACGACGACGATGCGGCAGAGGTTGCAGCTCGCGAAGCGAAAGAAGAGGCAGACGTCGACATCGATGCGAAATCCTTAATGCCGATTACCACCTATTACGTCAGCCCTGGCGGAGTCGATGAGCGCTTTTCCCTCTTTTGTGGACTGTGCGATTTGAGCAAAGTATCCGGCGTTCATGGTCTCGAACATGAAGGGGAAGACATTCGTGTCGTCAAAATGAGTTTTGACGAGGCGATGAGAGGGCTCGCGAACGGCCAGCTCGATAATGCGTCGACCATCATTTGCTTACAGTGGTTGCAGATCAATCGCTCATCGTTGCGCCATGAATCGAAAATACACAGTTGATCTCGCTGATCTTCAGCGCAATGGCGAGACAATTTATGTCTTGTTGAGTCGTTTGATGCCGGTGTTCGAGACGGGGAGAGAGCGAGAGATTGAGCTAGGGCCGGAGGAGTCTACTCACTCTTTAGTGCTGCGAATCGTCGAGACGACCCCTTATACCAGCGTTGTTGAAGTCGTGCCCGATAATACAGACGGTTGGCTAAAAGGGTTTGAAATGCAGATTAGGGCAT
>JABXIR010000248.1 GCA_013372965.1 Gammaproteobacteria bacterium | reverse complement strand
TCTTCCTCTCGAATGATCCGAATGACTTCATCAATATTGAGATAGGCCACCAGCAAACCGTCAAGGATATGCAAACGCGCAAGAACCTTTGCAAGGCGGTGCTCAAGCCGGCGGGTAACGGTGGTGATTCGATACTGTAACCACTCTTTGATGATCACATCGAGTGACTTAACACGAGGTTTCCCGTCGTTACCAATCATGTTGAAGTTAGCACGATAGGTCTTTTCGAGGTCGGTCGTTGCAAATAAGTGATTCATGACCTGATCGAGGTCGACACGATTTGACCGAGGAACGATCACTAGGCGACATGGGTTTTCATGATCCGATTCATCGCGAAGATCCGTCACCAACGGTAACTTCTTAGCTTGCATCTGCCCAGCAATTTGCTCTAACACTTTAGCGCCAGAGGTTTGATGAGGCAGTGCCGTAACAACAATTTCGCCTTGTTCGACACGCCAAACGGCCCGCATACGGATACTTCCACGCCCAGTTTCGTAGAGTTTACGAAGTTCAGCACGTGGAGTGATTATTTCTGCATCCGTTGGGTAATCGGGGCCTTGAACATGCTCGAGGATTTCGTCGAGGGTAGTCGTGGAGCGATCTAGGCAAGCAACACAAGCGGCGACGACTTCACGCATATTATGGGGTGGAATATCGGTCGCCATACCAACGGCAATACCGGACCCACCGTTTAACAGAACGTTCGGTAACTTCGCTGGAAGTACCAACGGTTCTTGCATCGTGCCATCGAAGTTGTCGATCCAGTCGCTGGTTCCTTGGCCCAACTCAGCCAATAGCACGTTCGCGTACTTCGCTAACTTAGCCTCGGTGTATCGCATCGCCGCGAAGCTTTTTGGGTCGTCAGGCGAACCCCAGTTACCTTGACCCTCGATGACGGGATAGCGATAGGAAAAGTCTTGCGCCATGAGCACCATGGCTTCGTACGCAGCCGAGTCGCCGTGAGGATGGTACTTACCAATCACGTCACCAACGGTACGAGCCGATTTCTTGGGTTTGGCGTTGTTGCGAAGGCCCAGTTCGCTCATTGCATAGATAATACGTCTTTGGACCGGTTTAAGGCCGTCGCCGATATTCGGCAACGCTCGGTCTAAGATGACGTACATCGAGTAATCTAGGTAGGCTTTTTCGGTGTAATCCTTGAGCTGAATGCGCTCAATCCCCGAATCGGATAACATTATGTCACTCATCGCGTCGCTACTTCTCGATCGAAAGGTTTATAGGTCGTTATTTAACTTCCAGTTTAAACCGAAGCCATCCCGAAACGCACGAGAAAATGTCGAAAACTTATTGAAGCCCAAATACGGTCAGCAAATCATCCAATTCGCCATGATTCATCACGAACGGCGCGACCTCTTGAACCTTCGGCTTCGCATGAAGCGCGACACCGACTCCCGCTGCCTTTAACATCGGAATATCGTTGGCGCCATCACCGACGGCCAGAACGTGGGATGATTCGAGCCCCATCGATTCACTGAGCTCCTTTAGTTTTGTTTCTTTAAACAATGCGTCGACGATGGGTAATATCGTTTTGCCCGTGAGTTGACCTTCGTTTTGATCCAGTCGATTGGCAAAGAATTCATCCATCCCCAACTCGCTGACAACACGACTTGCAAACAGGTCAAATCCGCCGGAAATCACCACACGCTTTACCCCTGCGTCGCCGAGGCCTTTCATTAATCGGGCCGCTCCAGCCATATAGCTGATGCGATCGAATACTTGGGGAAGTAACGTGATGTCTAGCCCCTTGAGCAACGCCATGCGCTGAGTAAAACTCTCAACGAAATCAATTTCACCGCGCATCGCGCTTGCGGTAATCTCAGATACCTTCGATTTAATACCGAGCTCCTCGGCGAGTTCATCGATGACTTCCGCCTTGATCAAGGTCGAATCCATATCGAAACACGCAAGCTTAAGCTCGGTATGTGCGTCAATCATGAATACGTCACAGTCCGGCACGATTTGACGCACCTGCCCCTCATGGACTAACGCATCGGTGAGCCACTGATACTGGAAAATTTCGCGAGACTTTTGTTGCAGTGATGGACCGCACTGAAATAACTGACTGAGCTCGGCGAGCGAGTGATTATCTATGTACGGAGCGAGGAGCGTAATTCGGCGAAGCATAAACATCCTATCTGGGCATCGACAATTCATGAATGAAGTAGCAGTATAAAGAAGCGAGTTGACCTAGTAAGGTCGGATGGCAACAATACCAAAAATTATCAGTACACCTAACGGACACTTTTCGCTTTGGCAAATTTTCTAACTATCGATCATCAAGGCACCAAATTTCGACATGTATTCATGCTGATCGCCGTCGCGCTCATTTGTGTTTCTGTCACCTGGTCTTTGAGTTATCAGCAACAATCGTCGAACACCAAAGCGTTTGCCGAGGCGCTCAGCTTGCAGATTGCCGAGCGCACCGCCAATGCAGCCCTTGCCGGTGACCTGCTCTCTATTCAAGGTACGCTTGAGAACACGTTGAATATCGATTCCGTGCTAGGAGCCACCGTCACCGAACCCGATGGTAATGTACTCGCGGAAGCTGGCTCTATCACAGGAGCGAGTACCGCCCAACACCCAATTATGGTGGCAGGCGAACTCATGGGGTACGCGATGGTTGGCATCGAACCGCCAAGCTATCTCAGCGCCATCATGATTTCGGTTGTGACTTTGTTAGGGCTGGTGTTTCTATTCTTGGGTCTAAGCTGGCTAAAACCAGAAATTCCGACGTCTCGCCCCCATAAGTACCGCTCGATCAACGGCGTGGTCGTTACCTTTGAATTGGGCGATCTTCCAGGGCTCATGGACCAACTCAGCACGCATACCATTAACAATTTGTACCAGTCCCTCGAATACGAGGTGTTGTCGTTATTCAAGGCGCTTGGCGGGGAGCTCTATCTTGCCCAGGGCCCCGTTTTACGCGCCGTTTTCTCAGGCAAAGACCAAATAAAATCCGCCGCAAAAGCTGCGCTTATGTTAAAGCGAATGACTCATCGCTGGGCTGAAAACCAAGGTATTTTGATCAATCGACGGATTGCAGTGCAAACCTGCGCTGACCTGCCAGAAAAAGGCGACCTCATTAATAACCACCGTCGAGCACAGTTTAATCGACACACCGGGGCGTTATTAAAATCTGGACAACCCGGTGACATCATCTTTGATGAAGGATTTAAGCCATCGCTCCCAAACGGCACCAAGGTGCGATCTCATCCTCAGTTCAAGGTCATTGCTCAGTTCAGTCCACCTTTAGCTCACGCCATCGACCTCGAAGTGGATCGTTTACTTAAACAGATTGCGAAATCAGACGACTATGAAGCTACCCATTAATATCGACCGCATCAAAGGTTTTCTCGCTGAAGACGAAGGTGCGGCGCTCTTCGATTCAGCCATCAAGGCTGCGAATTTCGGTCCAATTTTAGAGATCGGTAGTTACTGCGGTAAATCGACGGTTTACTTAGGTACTGCGGCTAAAGAAACCGGCAATACCGTATTTGCGGTAGATCATCACCGCGGTTCCGAGGAGCACCAAATTGGCGAGGGATATTTCGACGAATCGCTCTTCGATGCCCAGCGACAAAAAGTAGATACCTTTGGCGAGTTTCGAGACACCTTATCTCAAGCGAAGCTCGAAGATACCGTCGTGCCCATCGTCGCGCCAACGAAAGTCGCTGCCAAGCATTGGCGCACGCCTCTCGGGCTGGTATTCATCGACGGTGGCCACAGTATGGAGGCCGCTTTAAACGATTATCGTTGTTGGACGCCTCATTTAGTGACCGGCGGCTACCTACTGATCCACGATATTTTTCCTGACCCAAAAGATGGAGGGCGACCACCCTTTGAAATTTTCGAACTCGCGAAGGCGTCCGGTCAGTTCGAACTCATCACGATGGTAAATACCCTAGGAATTATGCGAAGGTTGTAGCAATCTCGGTGTCATCAACGCGTATTTTTCGCTAAACTCCCTGACGTTTAAATCTCTTCAGGGAACGTTGTTATGCGCTTTGTGTCTGCTGCTCTTGTTGCAGCCTTTCTTTTAACGGCTTGCTCGCTTGATCAGCTAAGTCAAGATTCCGGCGAATATACCGAACAGACTACTGCTCCGATTGGCCTGTTAGGCGACCTGTCACGACCTTTGAGCTACGAACTCGACCTAACCGTCGACCCAAGTCTCGACGATTTCTTCGGCACGGTTCGTTTGACCTTTCAGCTCAACAGCCACTCGGATCACATCTGGATTCACGGTAACAACCTGAACGTCACATCGATTTACGTTGAGACTGCGGAACAACAAGTTGCAGCGACCTACGAACAAGTATTGGAAAGTGGCGTCGTTAAGGTTGCCTTCGACCGAGAGCTCAGAGCCGGTAACTACACCGCTGTGATTGAATACAGTGCGCCATTCGACCTTAATCTCAGTGGTCTATTTAAGGTGACAGAACAGGGTGACACCTATGCGTTGGCAAAATCGGAGTCAATTCAAGCACGAAAGTTTCTACCTGGCTACGACGAACCCGGACTGAAGGCGCCATTCACGGTCACTTTGACGGTTCCCGAAGCACACCATGCCATCACCAATACCCCGGAAGTGTCCACTGCCGTTCTGGGAAATGGCTACAAGCGCATCGAGTTTGCTGAGACACCGGCCATGCCAACCTATCTCCTGTCTCTTTCGGTGGGTCCATTCGACCGCGTCGAGGGTCCTACGATTCCGGCGAGCGAATTCCGTGAACGCGAGATTCCTTTGGTGGGTTACGCGCGACGTGGACGTGGTGAGGAATTAACTTACATCCTTGATATTACCCCTCGTTTCGTTGAGATCTTTGAAACAGAACTCCAAAGTGCCTACCCCTTCCGAAAGCTCGACATCGTGGCCGCACCTGCGTGGCCATCGGGTGCAACCGAGCTAAGCGCTGCAATTACCTATCGTGAGAGTCGCATCTTACTTGGCGAGAATCCTGCGCCGCAGGCACGACTCGGTTTGCTGTCGATTCACGCACACGAAATCGCTCACATGTGGTTCGGTAACCTTGTTACTCCGCCATGGTGGGACGACTTATGGCTCAAAGAAGGCTTCTCCTCTTGGATGGAGGCCATCGTCATGGATGAGTTTGAACCGCAGGCTGGACACGGCATTGGCAACACGGTCGACGGCTTGCGTGCGATGGGGCTCGATTCATTGAACTCTGCACGCGCGATTCGTGAGCCCATCGATCGAAACGAAGATATTCGCAATGCTTACGACGCGATCACGTATTCAAAAAGTACGGGCGTCATTCATATGATGGACCAGTATTTCGGTAGTGAGCTTTTTCGTCCAGCACTCGGTCAGTACGTCGCAGATTTCGCGGAGGGTGAAGCTGATTCAATCGAGTTCTACGACGCCATCGCACGTCTTACCGAAGAACCACGATTAATCAGTGCGTTCCGAAGTTTCGTCGAACAACCCGGTCTGCCATACCTAGGCATTGATTTCGACTGTGAAGACAATAAGTTTACAGTGAACTTAGAACAATCTCGCTACGCGCCCCTTGGCTCTCAGATTGATACCGAGGCAACCACGTGGCAAATTCCAATATGCCTTATCACCGATACCGGCACGTCCCACTGTGACATTCTGACTGAGCAAAGCGCTAACTGGGAAATCGACGGTGCTTGCCCGAGTTGGATCATGCCCAACCAAAATGGCGCCGGTTACTTCCGCTGGCAGGTGAGTGGCGACAACTGGGCTTCCATCATTAATGACTTTGCAAACTTTAATGACGCCGAGCAGATGAGTATTGTCGACAGTGCATTTGCCGCGTTTAGTCGTGGTTCACTGGATGGCGCCTCACTTCGATCCATCGTCGAGATGGCCAGCGTTGCGAATAACCGTCGTGTCATCACCCTACCACTCGGGCAAATCGCTTATCTCAATGAACGTTATTTAGATGGTGAGGACCGCGAGCGAGTCTCAGCGTGGATGAGCCAAACCTATGAGCGGTCGCTAGTAAACTGGTTTGGCCGTTCAGACGAGGACGCACAAATTCTGAGGAATTCGATTCGCTCCGCGTTAGCGCTGAGTTTCGATGATTCGATCGTGCTGTCGGAGTATGCCGAGCTAGCGGCCAGCTTTACCGGATATTCAGGACGTGCTGTTAATAGCGACGCATTATCGACTGACGAGTACCAAACAGCACTGGTGTCTGCTATCGAAGTATTTGGAGTAGAGTTTGCCGATCACCTTTGGTCATTTGCAGATTCGTTTGATGACTCACGCTTTAGAGCGGCTGCAATCGATGCATTGAGCGGGGTCGATGCCCCCTCGTATCTAACAAAACAACAGGCCTTTATACTCGACGCCAACACCGAGTCACGCGAGGCGTACAGTATGTTGTTTGGAGCAGTGGCGGCAGAACAAACGGGCGAAGAGCAATGGCTGTTTGCGCAAGACGCATTTCCTGAAATCACTCGCCGAGTTCCTGCGCAATGGCGTCGTAACCTACCGCGTTTGGGTTCAGGCTTTTGTGACGAGCAAAAACAAGGCGAGCTCAACGCATTGTTTGAAGAGCATGGTGCGCTCGCACCTGGCTATGAACGCGCGTTGGCCCAGACCAATGAGCAGATCTCTCTTTGCATTGCTGGCAAAGACCGAGCTGCTCGTTTTATGACCGCCTTCGACTAAGCCGCAGTTGAGCCGGCTTCAATTGAATTGGAGCCGGCCGTCTTTAGAACCTGTTGACCCCAAGTATTCACAAACAAAACACCCGTCTGAAAACCGAGCTGATAATCGGCGTCGATTTGCTCCGCATTCGACCCAAGCGTCGTGGTTTGTAGCACACGATCGGGAGTAATCTGTATATTGACCACATCGTCCAGTGGCTTCGCCGCATAGTCGGTATCGCGCTGGTAATTGCTTTCGTGAACTTCCATCATCTCACCGATGAGCGTTCCTCGGTTCGCCCGCTTAAAGAACTGATGCACTTGCTTCGAGAAGATCGGCCCGGGGATGCACATCTCTGGCGTAGTTCGAATCGTGATGATCAACTCGTGCCCTTCCTTCGCTGCCTGGGATACTGGGATAGGATGAGCTAATCCGCCATCGACTAGCTGCCGCCCCCGAATCTGCACACCTTGATCGTAAAAGAACGGGATGGCGCTCGACGCCTTCAGCGCAGCGACTAAATCCGTATCTGAGCCTCTAAGGTAAATCGGCTCAAACCGTTCTCTGCATGACGCCACGATCGAGATGCGATCGAAGCACGATTGACTTGGGTCGATCAGGCCGTAGCGCGGATGATTCTGAGCTTGATCGAAGTACCAATCCAGATCCATCATCGGCTCGCCACTAAACCAATTGAACTTGCGGTAAAAGCGTTGATGAGTCGTTAATTCTGAAATCACGCGCTTGGCGACCATTGGCCGCTTGGCAAGATAAGTCCCTGCGACCTGAGCACCGCCCGACACACCATAAACCCGCGAAAACGGATCGAAACCGCCTTGAATGAACGCGTCGGTGACTCCGGCAGAGAAGGCGCAGCGCTGCCCCCCTCCCTCGAGTACCAATGCGACTCTAACGAATGAGGGCAACTTCAACGTATTTGAATAGACATCACTGATTCTTCTGAGATTAAAGAAGTAATTCGATCCCACTCGCTCTTCCTCCGTACTATATACCTTAAGGTTAGCCCTAAATCTCGGTGGATGAGAACTTTCGTGTTACTTCGGTTTACCGCTTGCGCATGGGTGGATTTACTTAGCTACACTCAGGAGATCTCGCATAGGCGCAAACGCCATTTTTTGCGATTATTATTCATGCAAGCAGTAGCAATTCTCTAATGAGAATTTTGATCCCAGACACATCCCCTTTCGTCTGGGATTTTTTTTGCCTGTCGTTTATGTAAAGACAAACGCGCTTGATCAAACCAAAGTCCTTCGACACCCGAGTCGAATGGGTTCTCAACTCAGCTTCCTCCCCGAAAAATGTCGACCTTAGAATGAAAAAACGTACGTTAAGCTCAATTTAGCGACCAGTTGTACGTAAATACGCAAAAATGACAATTAGGTTCACCCAAACCGCTTCAGATCGTGTTAGTCTCGCAAGAAATAACAACACAACGCATTAGGGGGTATTTCAATGCGCTTTAAACTATTTAGTGCTGCAGTTCTTGCAGCGACCTGCGCGGCGCATGCGTCGGCAGACGTATTGGCATTTAAAGTCGGCGCTCAAGGCTGGGATGCTGAGGGCAACGACGGTTTTAACACGGCGAGTCAGACCGTCGTGAACGGTTGGGCAGCGTTCGAGCACCCGATTCCGATCGTACCAAACATCAAAGTTCGCGCAGCGCAATTCGATGCTGACGACAACGGCGACAACATTAAGTTGCAAACCGCCGACTACATCTTGTACTACGAAATCCTCGATAACCCTGTGCTTGCACTCGACATCGGTGTTGGCGCTCACCACGTTCGCAGTGGCGAGCTAATGGGTCAGCAGTTCGAGGGTGCGATGCCTGAGGTTTACGCATCCGCTCGATTCCCATTCTTCGATCGTGACGAAGGGCTAGGATTTTATGCTGAAGGCGTTGCTGCCTCAGTCAACGATGTCAAAATGACTGACCTGCAAGCGGGTATCAGCTACTCATTTTCACTTTCGGCCATCGACCTTCATCTGATGGCAGGTTACCGCAAGGCTTCTTACGAGTACGACGGTTTTGACGGAATGATTGACGGCGAACAAAACTTTGACGGCATCACGGTCGGCTTCGAGCTCGACATCTAAAGTGAGCCTGAGATAGGTCAAAAAAGCCCAGTCAGTTGACTGGGCTTTTTTTACGTCGTTAGCTTTGTAGCTCGGGAAGATTTTTGAACAACTCCAGCGCTTCCGGGTTAGCTAACGCATCGGTGTTTTTCACCGTTTCGTTGTGGACTACCTGACGCACGGCAACTTCAGTAATTTTGCCACTCAACGTTCGAGGGATATCAGCTACCGCAATCATTTTGGCCGGCACATGGCGAGGCGTGTTTTGCTCACGAATCCGTTTGGCGATCGCGATTCTTAGATCGTCATTGAGCTCGTGTCCCTCGGCCATCTTCAGGAACAGCACGACCCGAACATCATCGTCCCATTGCTGACCGATACAAATCGACTCAGCGACTTCGTCAAATGATTCCACTTCTCGGTAGATTTCAGCGGTACCAATGCGAACGCCACCTGGATTCAGTAGTGCATCGGAGCGACCGTAAATAATCAGACCACCGTGCTGTGTAATTTCAGCAAAGTCACCGTGCGCCCAAATGTTATCGAATTTCTCGAAGTAGGCACCGTGATACTTTTTATCGCCCTCATCACCCACGAAGCGAAGTGGCATTGAAACAAACGGCTTGGTGCATACCAACTCGCCCTTTTGGGCAATTAAGGGCTGCGCCTCTTCGTCGAATACATTAGTTGCCATACCGAGAGCTAAGCTTTGTAGCTCACCACGGTACACGGGCATAATCGGATTACCAGCAGCGAAGCACCCGAGCAGATCGGTACCACCGGCGATACTGGCGAGCATCACATCGTGCTTAATGTGTTGGTAAACGAAATCAAATCCCTCAGGAGCGAGCGGAGATCCCGTCGAAAAAATCACTCTTAAGTCGGCCAAGCCAAACTGTTCGCGCGGTCGGTAATCGGCCTTTTCGATCGCCGCAAGGTACTTAGCCGATGTGCCAAAATGCGTAACTTTCAGTTGTTCAGAAAGCGACCACATGCATTGCGGGCCTTCGTAAAACGGGGAACCGTCATAGCAGACAAGCGTCGCTCCTGCGGCGAGCGCGGTAAGCTGCCAATTCCACATCATCCAACCACAGGTGGTGAAGTACATGAGACGATCACCGGCTTTGATATCGCCGTGAAATACATGCTCTTTTTGATGCTGCAACAAAGCGCCGCCCACCGAGTGTTCGATGCACTTAGGCTTTCCTGTGGTTCCTGAGGAATACAATAC
>JABXIR010000019.1 GCA_013372965.1 Gammaproteobacteria bacterium | reverse complement strand
TGGCAAGGATACGCAGAATTTAGTGTTCACGGTGCATGGCACGGCGGACTCGGCGGTGATCGCGGGAACCGATACGGGTACCGTGACGGAAGAGTCTCAGCTACATACGTCGGGCGCACTGACCATCAGTGACAAAGATGACGGCGAGGCTCACTTTACGGATGGTGACATCGCGGCGGCTCACGGTACCTTGCATCTGAAGGCCGATGGCAGCTGGACCTACGACTTAGACAACAGCAACACCGCGGTGCAAGCTCTCGGCAATGGTGACACTCTGACAGAAGTCATTACCGTGAAGTCGACGGATGGCACATCGCACGATATTACGGTCACTGTCAATGGCACGAACGATCAACCCACGGTCAATGCCGCTGTTCTCACAGGTGCACAGGAAGATACGCACTTCCAGATGACAGCAGCTCAATTTGGGTTTCAAGATAGCGACCATTCTGACCAGTTGAAATCGGTAACAATTACCGATGTGCCAGATCCGTCAGAGGGGCAGTTCTTATTAAACGGACATCCCGTCGTTCACGGACAAACTATTGATCGAGCGGACATTCAGCATCTCGAGTTTGCTCCGGCGCAAGACTTCAACGGGGACGTACATTTCAAATACACGCTAACTGATACCAGTGGAAGTTCCAATGCAGAGTCATCGGAAGCGTCAGGTGTTATTAGCGTAACGCCGGTTGATGATAAGTCGGTTATAACGGCTACATCGGTTGTCGGATCGGTTACTGAAGATGGTGCTCAAACCGCATCGGGGACAATCACGATCACCGATGTAGACAAGTTGGATACGCCTTCATTCCCCGATGTTGCAAGTACCGCGACTCGATACGGTGCCTTTGCCATGAAAAACGGCCAGTGGACCTATACGCTCGATAACGCAAAAGCCCAGGCGCTGTCAGGTACCGACACAGTTGAAGAAAAATTCACCTTCACCGCATCCGACGGGAGTAACCAGGAAGTTAAGGTGACCGTGCATGGCACCGAAGATAAGCCAGTGATCGAGTCGGCTCATGCAGCGCCCGTATCTTCAGGCGCAAGTACTCTTAAGCTTCAAGATGTGCACATTGTATCGAATCCCACCGGCGCAAATATCGACTTAGGTGCAACAGCGAGTGAAACCGCCGCAATGTGGGGCGGCGATCAGCTAGGCGCGCCCGCAGGATATCAGTTAGTGGGCTTGTATAAGCCAGGAAGTGATCAGAACTTCCTAAGCGATCATGCCACGGTGTCTACTGCGCATAGTGGCATCGGGGGCTACTCATACATCAGTAGCCATAATTGGTGGGCTAGCCACAACGTACCCGACACGGTGAACACCGGCTCTGGAGGGGCATCTGGTCACGGTAACGCATGGACGAACGGCATTGCCGTCTTTGACGATGGGCACGGCAACCAAATGATTGGTGTGATTAACCGTGTGTGCTCAGGTGGTAACGGCGAAAGAGATTATTTGTACTACCACAGCTACAAAAATTTGCATCCAGGTGCGTTAGTGTTGAGCGGCGATGCCAATGCCGGTGAAACCATTACGGTAAAAGATGGAGCCAACGTCGTCGGTACCGCGAGCGCTGACGCCAATGGTCATTGGGAATTTTCCGCTGCCGCGCTGTCGGATGGGCAACACACTCTGCACGTTGAGAATCAGGCTGGAGAAGCTTCGGCGGAGCGTACATATGAAATTACGGGATCCTTGGTTAAAGACACAACGCCTGCCGGTGTTGATGCAGAACTAAAGGAAGACAGCTCGATATCGTCTTTGACGGGAGAGCTCCGAGTAACGGACGCTGATGGAGTGGATCATCCCACAATCGATGCGCAGGCGAGTCATGCGACGAAATATGGGCATTTTGAAATTGACGGAAATGGGGTTTATCACTACACGATCGACAACAGTAATCCATCCGTAAATGCGCTAGGCGTTCATCAAACGTTAAGCGAGGTCGTGGTAGTAACGGCGAGAACGGGCGACGGTGAAGTTGTTCATCAGAACGTCACGATCACAATTAACGGATCGGTCGATGCGCCTCAGTTATCCGGAAGCGCTTCGACCGCTCAGCAAGGTGCGCTCATCGACCTGAACTTAAACGCGTCATTGACCGACACTGGAGGGGATCCGGAGTCGTTAACTTTGAAAATCTCTGGTTTGCCCAGTTCAGCAACGTTGAATCATGGAACGTATGACAACATCGCAAAACTATGGACGTTAAATGCGCAAGATTTAACGGATCTCAAACTGGATATGAAAGATCCTAATTTCCATGGTGACTTACATTTTAACGTGACGGCAACAGCGAGTTCGGGTGGCGAAAGCAAGTCGACCACGCAAACGGTTAGTCTCCACGTTAACGCGCCGCCTGAAGTAGCAAGTGCGCTTAAAGAGACCGCGACAGAAGGGGATGCCGCGCACTCGATCGATCTGTTGAGTGGTGTTTCGGATGTTGACTCATCCCATTTTTCAGTTGGCACATTGAGTTACCAAGTTGATGGGGGACCGGCAAACGGGACTTTGCCGGCGGGTGTTTCCTTAGCGGCCGATGGACACACTTTGGTCGTGGATACGTCAAGCTCGGCGTTCGACCATTTGCGCGCGGGCGAAACCCAGATCATTAAAGCGGTGTACACAATTTCCGATGGTGACGGTGGTGTGGTCCAACAAACCGCGACATTGACCGTCACTGGAACAAACGACGCGCCTGTGATTGGCGCAGCGACCGGATCAGTGACTGATCAAACGAAGACCAGTGCCAGTGGAACGATCTCGATCGTTGACGCTGATCACGGCGAGTCGGCATTTAAAGCGGCGACAGGCCTTACGGGGCAGCATGGCACGTTGGATATCGGGTCAGATGGCACGTGGACTTATACGCTCAACAGCGGCGATCGAGTTGTGACGGCTCTCTCCAGTACTATGGAGATAACGGATCATGTGACCGTAACGACAGCTGATGGCACTACAAAAGTCGTCGATATTACGATTCATGGCACGAACGATAGTCCGGTAGTGTCTGCCGTCGCGCTTCATGGAACAGAAGACACCGTGTTTTCGTTCACGGCAACGGATTTTGGGTTCACCGATGCTGACTTTGGAAGTGCTCTTGATCATGTGACCATTACTCAGCTACCCGATCCGCTTGAAGGTCAGTTGCTCCTTGATGGAAACCCAGTGACCTCGAATCAGCAAATCGCGGCGTCGGACCTCGATAAACTCGTATTTAGCCCTGCTGCCAATGTGAATGGCGATGTGCACTTTGGTTATAAAGTCAGTGACGGTGATGTAGATTCGGCCGAGGCAACCGCTACGATTCAACTTGCGGGAACGCCTGATGCCGCAGTGATTGTTGATGGAACCCCGTCTCGACAGACCATCAAAGAGGACTCGCGTGTTCAGGCAAGTGGTTTTATTGAGACTGATCAGAATCAGCTACAGATCGTT
>JABXIR010000065.1 GCA_013372965.1 Gammaproteobacteria bacterium | reverse complement strand
CTCCGTATTCGAGGAGAGGCCTTATTCAACCTAGTTTCAATTGAGTATGCTCAAGGCGATCGTAGCATCAAACGCGATCGTTCCGGCGACTCACTCAACCTAACGCCAGACCAGCGTAATTTGCTGATGCGCGATGCGGATCTCGAGTACCTCTCCCTTGAAACCACCTTTCCAATCACCAAGGGTGTTTTGGTCACACCTGGCGTCTATCACTATGCCGAAGACGCCGTCGGTGATGCGAATGACTTCGATCTTCTCGGGGCTGAGCTGTCACTTGTCTACCGAAACGGAGCACATATGCTCGCCGGTGTTGTCGGTTACGAGATGCTCGACTTCAGTTCGATCAATCCGGTATTCAATGTCGAACGTGACGAAAGTTCAATGACATACTTTGGCCTGTATCAATACACCAACCCCTTTGGGTTTGAAGATACCAAGCTCATGTTTTTGCTGTCCAACCGCCGTCAGGAATCCAACGTTGCTTTCTATGAAAAAGAAAGTTTGGTCGTCGGTGGCGGCATTGTGTTTAGCTTTTAAATTTGCCGCATAAACACACTACCTGAAGCGGGCGGAATAACGTATAATTCGCCCGTTTAATTTATCTTAGGTAGTTATCATGTCGAGCGTAAAAGCTTTATTAGCAGGCCAAGTAGCTGTTGGCTCAAATGTAGAAGTCAAAGGCTGGGTTCGCACCCGCCGCGATTCTAAAGCGGGTATTTCATTCATGGCCGTACATGACGGCACATGCTTTGACCCTATTCAGGCGGTTATCCCTAATACCTTAGAGAATTACACCAACGATGTATTAAATGCAGGCACCGGTGCCGCCGTAATCGTTCGAGGTGAATTAGTCGAATCACAAGGCCAAGGCCAATCGGTCGAAATTCAGGCCAGCGAATTCGAACTTGTAGGCGAAGTCATTGACCCTGAAACCTACCCAATCGCTAAAAAACGTCACAGTTTCGAGTACCTGCGAAGTGTCGCGCACTTGCGACCACGCACTAACTCATTCGGCGCAGTGACTCGAGTTCGTACTGTATTAGCAAACTCGATCCACAACTACTTCTTTAACGAAGGCTTTCAGTGGATCAACACGCCAATCATTACCGCGTCCGACTGTGAAGGTGCTGGAGAATTATTCCGCGTCAGCACGCTCGACATGGTCAATACACCAATGACCAAAGATGGCAAAGTCGATTACAGCGAAGACTTTTTCGGAAAGGAGTCGTTCTTAACAGTATCGGGTCAGCTGAATGCCGAGGCTTATGCGCTCGCGATGAGTAAAGTCTACACGTTCGGCCCAACGTTCCGTGCAGAGAACTCTCACACGAGCCGACACTTGGCCGAGTTCTGGATGGTCGAGCCTGAAATCGCATTCGCTAACCTCAGCGACGACATCGATCTTGCTGAAGGCATGCTTCAACACTCGATCAAGTCAGTTCTCAATCAGTGCGAAAGCGACCTTGGTTTCTTCAACAAAATGATCGATAAAGGTCTTATCGAGCGTCTCAAGAATGTCGCAGAGACGCCGTTTGCCCGAATTCCTTACACCGACGCCATCGACATCCTAAAGAAGTCTGGCAAGAAATTCGAATACCCTGTCGAATGGGGTATTGACCTTCAATCTGAGCACGAGCGTTGGTTGGCTGAAGAATACGTCAAAGGTCCTGTCGTTCTTACCGACTATCCTAAAGATATCAAGGCATTCTATATGCGACTAAACGACGACGGGAAGACGGTCGCGGCGATGGATGTACTTGCACCTGGAATCGGCGAGATTATTGGGGGTGCCCAGCGTGAAGAGCGCCTCGACGTACTCGACGCGCGTATGGCCGAAAGTGGCCTCGAAGGTCAGCTCGGCTGGTACCGCGAATTGCGTCAGTACGGCACCGTTCCGCACGCAGGCTTCGGTTTGGGTTTTGATCGCTTCCTAAATTACGTCACCGGCATGGAAAACATCCGCGATGTGATCCCATTCCCGCGTGTGCCGAACAACGCAGATTTCTAATCTACGCTGTGACACAAGCACCAAAAAGCCAAGCATTAAAGCTTGGCTTTTTTTATGCCTCAGCGCCTACTTCCAACCCTGCTTCCAACAGTCTGCGTGATTCAATTCTCGCCACTCAATGTTGTACTCGTTCTTGGACAGGACGGCTTCAATGATACACTCAACGACCGAGCCTTCTTCGTCGAACTCGACAGCTGTGATCATAAAATGTTTCTCTTTGTTCTTTGGCTTAACAGCTGTCCATTTACTATTCAGTAGCTTTTTAGGATGAATACGCGTCATTGGGTTAATCGCCTCTCGAGATTCACCAGATACTACGTTACCGAAGCACCCTTTGGGTCAAAGCATCGTCGTAGGCCGACTGCTGTCATCAAGCCACTGCACGTTGGTTAACTTGAGCCCAAGACCTTGCTTAAAACGTATCGGCATAGATACGTCAGGCTCACCACCACTAAACCCCTTCGTCACAAACAGGTTATATCCACCCTCGACACGCTCATATTCCACACTGGACAACCAGATCGAATCCCAGTCACCTAAAAATTCGAGTTCATTTAACGAGCTGGGGTAGTCGCCGTTTCGTAGCCTATGAAGTTCGATTACTGACACAGCCGAGACGAAGTTTTGAGTACCAAATTGTTGATCAAATTGAGAACTTACCGCCTCGATATTCACATCGCACCCGGATAACACGACGGTTAATAACAACGCCCATAGAGTTTTTATCATAACTACATTCCTTTACTAAGCTGTCTGCACTGAGTGATCATAGCGTGTGTCAGATCGAGCGAACCATATAATAAAACCGGTCGTCTTCCGATCCCAATGAAAAACCGACTCGGCGATAGAGAGAATGTGCAGGACTGCATTTGAACACCTTTAGCTCGACCTGAGGTAGATCTCGTTGACGTGCCATTTTTACGACTTCTTCAATCGCTAATGCGCCATACCCTTTGCTTTGACACTCGGAGCGCACCTGCAAGTCACGTAACCAGCACGAGGAATCCGTGTACTCGACCCGCGCGATGCCAATGAAACAGGACTCGCTGAACAGATCGTAATTCTCGAGCGCTTTGGTTGATTCGATGACTTGCAATTCATCCCAATCGACGTCGAATCGCTGATAATACGAACTCATGTTTTCAAGAGTCAGTTTGGCTGCACGTGATAGGTCTTGGGTTGGTTTTAACACGAAAGACATTAGGTGTGATTCATCCTACAACGTAAAACTTGAGTGTATAAAGAATTCGACGATGGAGAAACCTCGGCCTCTCTGCGAAAGCTAAAATGTCGCTTAAATACCATAGATTTCAGCGCAATTTACGAAAAAACTCGCATTAGCAACTGTCGGTTGACAAAATACCAAGTCGAATTGCTGGTTCGCAACTGAACGAATTCCTAGGATGATGGCTCACAAACTCACGTAAGGACGACACGGATGATTCTGGCACACAAAATTGCGACACTTCGAAAACGATTGAACTGGTCTCAAGAAGAACTCGCGGAAAAACTGAGTGTCTCGAGACAATCGGTTTCTAAATGGGAGAGTGCCAATAGCATTCCCGATCTCAGTAAGATTGTGTCGATGGCAGAGATATTTAATGTCACCACCGACTATCTGTTGAAAGATGACCTAGAAGACATCGACACCGCGTCAGCAGCGACGCAGGATGGCGTACGAAAACTACTCAGTCTTGAGCAAGCACTCGCTTACATCGACAACAAATATAAGGCATCGATCATTGTGAGTAAGGGCGTCGCGCTCTGCGTTTGCAGTGTTATTCCGCTATTCTTCTTGCTCGCAATGGCAGAGACGGGTCGCTGGGGAATGACAGACGACCTCGCCGCCGGACTGGGCATTCTTGGTATTGTTATCATGGTATCGCTAGGCGTCAGTCTGTTCATTCGATCCAATCAGCTCGAAGAGGATACCGAGCACCTCGAGCATCAACCCATTGAATTAGCCTACGGCGTCCACGGTGCTATAAAAGAAAAGTTCAAGGTATTTAAACCGCTCTACATTCGTCGATTGTCTCTCGGTATTGCCTTATTCATAGCGAGTTTTACGCCCATCATCATTAAGGAATTACTCTTTGGTCATTCCTCGTCGACGCTGCTGATGATTATCGTTCTGATGGTGCTTATTGCGATTGGATTGAGCTTGGTAATTCCGGTATCCGCGAAACATGAAGCCTACACTCGCGTACTCAATGAGCAGTTCAAGAAGTCGGACAAGACGAAACGCGCGAAGCGTGCTGAAAAGTTGGGCGCGTTCTATTGGCCACTGGTTACCGCGATCTTTTTGGGCTGGAGTTTCTGGACTATGGCTTGGGGCATCACTTGGATCATCTGGCCGGTAGCCGCTTTGCTATTTGCAGCTCTGCTTGGGCTAATTGGTCTGTTCCAAAAAGAACAGGATTAACCGTACAGGAATGAATCGAGTTGCCCCTCAGTTTTTAATTGATAGGATTCGGTTCGATCACTGACGATGCATCACTGGTGGCGAGTTTCGCCACCATCTCGCCAATACGACTTTTCGGAGGGCGTGATCCGCCTCACGAAGCTCCAAGTAGGCGGCGATGGATCGATAATCGACGATCAGCCTTTGCGTTTGCACGTTAGAAAGTCTCGTTTTCATCACGGACCGACACCTCTAAACCACCGCTAAAGTTGGTAAAAATAGAGAACACCATCGGCTTACAACACACCTGACAGTCTTCAATGTATTCTTGCCCGGCCTCTTCGGCGTTTAGGAGTACCTCGAGCGTTTCGCCGCAATACGGGCAATCAACGCGTCGTTCGTGAAGATCAGTCATGACGCCCTCTCAATCGTTGAGTATTGGAAACACTAGTTACGCTAACCATCCATAAAACGTTCAACCGGAGTCACGACCAAGCATAATATCACCGTCGCAAATCAACCATCATCAGCACGCATGCTCAACCAACACGTGCAATACTCATCGTTCTCCCGACCTCGCCTAGCTTGGTCAATCAATCTTATCGGGAGCGAAAGAAAAATAGAAAATCAGGGTAAGGCGATCGTCTCAACTTTACCCTTCATCAAGAATTTATGTTTAATCACACGGAGTTGCGGTGTCGAATACCGCGATGGTTAACGGTTGTAGGGATGCAGTTGTACCCGCAAACCAGCCGACGTCGAGCGTTGATGCATCATTAGGAACTAATGAACAATAGTTACCGTGATCGAGCTCCACCGATACATTAACCGACTGTTCGTTCGTACTGCTGTTGATGAACACCAGCTGATCACCAATACTCAAAAACGTCACCGCTTCAGATAGCGATGTCACTTCGCTACGCGTTTGGCCGGTCCATTCGGCTCGAGCGTTTGCAAAGAAAGTCACAACAGGATCACGATGCCAGCAGGTCCAAACATCGCCACAGCTAACGTTCAGTTGCGCCGGTCGTTGATCACGGTTGTCAAACCGGTAACCAGAAAGCACTTTAGGGTAGCCGTACGGGCTCGTCAGCAACAATGATTCTAGGAAGCGCTTCTGTTCGGTCGTTAAATCTTCAGTATGGCGCTCGGTATCGTGGTTATCAACAAATACGACGGCGCCATTCAGTAAGTCGGCGTCCGAATATTGCAGAACCGAAATCACGCCTTCGGAACCACTGCTCAGTGCATTATAAATCGCACCACGATAGCTAAAATCAGTCACAGCCCCCAGATTCGTGTAGCTCGCTGGCTGGAGCAATGCTTCCGACGACGGGTCGCCAATCACCTCGAGAAACACAAAGTCGTGTTGGACGTCTTCGAGAATCACCGCAAGGTCTTCGCGTGAAATGTGTTTCGCAGCATCAATGCGCACCCCATTAAAGCCCAAGTCGGCCAACCGGTTTAAGTAAGCGCGAAGCAGCCCGCGAATATAAGGCTGAGACGTGTCCAGATCGGGAAGCGCACCAAGCTTGCACTCTTGAACCTCAGTCGCTCGCTGATAGGACTGGATCGTGCAGTCGTCGTGGTAGTTCGCTGGCGACAATCCCGGATGTTCCATCAAACGCCAAGGGGTTCCCGACGTGCCAACGCCCTCCCCCTCGAAATCGGCGGTATGATTGATCACGGCATCTGCATATACCTTCACGCCTGCATCATTACAGCGCTGTAACATCGACCTAAGCGCTTCTTCACTGCCGCTAAACGACTCAAACTTGTCGAAGGTAACCGGCTGATAGCGCGCCCACCATGTCGGATAGTTGATATGCTCATTCGCGGGAGAGACTTGAATGGCATGATAACCATTTGGACCAAGATAGCTTTCGCACTCATGCGCGACGTCACTCCAGGGCCACTCAAAGAGGTGAACAAACGTCTGTCCATCCAGTTCGTTCGCACTCGCTGAGCTTGCCAGAACGAAGGGAACGAATAGAGCTGACTGCAGTAATTTTTTCATCGTACGGTACCTGTTCGAAAAAAAAGGCAGTACCGAAGTACTGCCGAAATGATCACTCTGAAGGAATTAGTTGATTTTAATGACCATAGCGCCTGCTGCGGGCAGAGTCACCTCGCCATCATGCAACGTGTAAGCAAAGCCTTTCGGTGTAAGATCTTCGCCTTGCAAACGCTGCTGCAAAGTTTGCGTTTCATGCGACAAATTTATGGCCACAAAATATCGGTCGTCATTGTGGGTACGGATATACGTCAATACGTTCGGATTATCTTCGGTGAGCTCAAGCTCCGCCAGAGTCAACCAAGGTTGGGCTCGTTTCCATTCGGTCAGATGACGGAAACGATGCAACAGGCTATCACGATCTGCCTCCATCACATCAACCGAACGAGCCGTATGCGACTCAGGAACTGGAAGCCAAGGCTTCGCAGAACTAAACCCCGCATGAGGCAAACTCGCCACCCAAGGCATGGGCGTTCGACAGCCGTCTCGCCCTTTGAACTCCGGCCACAAATTAATACCATAAGGATCCTGAAGATCCTCGAATGCGATTTCCGCTTCGTCGAGGCCAAGCTCTTCACCCTGATAAATACAGGTGTTGCCACGCAGTGTAAACTGCATCAACCAAAATAAAGCAATTCGCTTTTCCTTCAAAGCGAGCGGACTGTCTTCTTTATTCCAACGTGTCATAACCCGAGGAACGTCGTGGTTACCAATGCTCCAGCACGCCCACCCTTCGTTGATTAGCTGTTTAGCGTCGCTCACTACGCGTCGAATAAATGGAGCGTCACAGTCGGTTGAAAGCAGCTCGAAGGAATAAGCGCAGTGCAGTCTATTCTCTGTCGTGTAACGCGTCATGGTAGGTATCATGTTGTCGTCACCGATTTCACCTACCGCCATAGTACCTGGATACTCGTCAAGCACCTCGCGAATTCTCTGTAAAAAACGCTCAGTTTCGGGCTGCGTTTTATCATTCACGTGCCATTGGTAATCGTACTGATTCGTCGGGATTTTATCCCCATAGCCCTCGAGGGTATCGAACTTCGCGGGATTATCGGCTAGCGATGGGTTGTGACAGCAAAAATTAATCGCATCTAGGCGGAAACCATCGACGCCGCGGTCCAGCCAAAAGCGTAAGTCGCTAAGTAGCTGATCTTGAACTTCGGGATTGTGGACGTTCAAATCCGGCTGCTCTGTTAAAAAGTTGTGCAGGTAATACTGTTTACGCCGCGTATCCCATTTCCAACTCGAACCGCCGAAAACCGACACCCAGTTATTCGGAGGGTTACCGTCTGGCAGGGTATCAACCCAAACATACCAATCGGCTTTAGGATTGTCTCGGCTCTGTCGACTCTCTTCGAACCACGCGTGTTGATCGGACGTGTGGCTGTAGACCTGATCGATAATCACTTTCAAGCCATTATCATGCGCTTCTTCGATGAGACGATCAAAGTCCTTCATATCACCAAACATAGGATCTACATCACGATAATCAGACACGTCGTACCCGAAATCGGCCATCGGAGATTTAAAAAATGGCGACAACCACACTGCATCAACCCCCAACGACTTGATGTAGGGTAACTTCGACGTAATACCATTGAGGTCGCCAATACCGTCGTTGTTCGAGTCCAAGAAGCTGCGAGGGTACACTTGGTAGATAATGCCGTTTCTCCACCACTCTGATTGAAGTTGTTCCATGATTACTCCACACTCAATTTTTCTGATAACGCATTATCAATAGCTCAGAGACAAACAACATCCCCCTGACGTAGGGGGAGTAGATAAGACATGGCTAGGTTGAGAGCTTAAGCTTCCTGGATTGAGCGCAACATATCGGACGCAAGGTCGATGGCGGCCTGACGGTCTTCGACGCCGATCTTTTGGTAAACGGAGCGTATGTGGGTCTTGATGGTACTAGGAGCCACGTTAAAGTGTTCCGCAATTTTGCCATTCGAAAAGCCCGAATGGATTAAATTTAATACTTGCCATTCACGAGGGGTTAAGGGTGAGCGCTTGATCATCTCCGGGCACGAATCGCTCATTAAGAGTTGGTCGATCACTGCAGGATCTAACTCAATACGGAGCCGTCCGTCGAATTCTGGATGTCGCTGCGCAAGGTCAATCAGTTCCTTACACAAGCCCGACTCCTCTTCGTTCAGCTCTCGAGCTCGCATCAGTTGCTTCAGCATAAGAATCACAGGTTTTCCGCAACGCAAGAAACTGGCTCTTAAACCTGTCTTTAATGCACCTGCAACGGCCTTATGGAGTTCTTCAATTGACTCATCACGGTTGCCCTGCTGCCAGTCAACGTAGGCTTTAATAACCAAGTCTTTGTTAAGGTCAGTCACTAAGCGATGTTTCTTCGCGACCCGAATCAAGCGGCGAATGAGTCGATTAGCATCCGAGTAACGCTGAACCGCGGTAAGCGCACGAACCACGTTTCGGCCGTGTCGCTGTTCGAAATGGTTAGTGGGCGAGGCGCTGACTGGCTTTACTGAGGCCAACCAACGTTCAATTTCTGGGAGATCACCAAGCGCCTCCCAGATGGACAAGCGTGCGTAGTCTGCGTTAACCACCCAGTCTTGATGATACTCACCGTGATCAAGCAAACGTCCCAACTTATCGAGCCACTTTAAACACGCGTCTTTGTCGGCATCGGCTAAGGCAATGTTCGCCAGCAGCGAATATTCTTGAAGCATCAAGCTTTCACCGAGATGCCGAGCCGCTGCAATACCCCGATTGGTAAAGTCTTTTGTACCATCGATATCGAGCGCTTCCCAAGCCTGTTGGGCGCTTAATCGATAGATGAACTCCGCGACCGGGGTATTCTCTAAGTTGTGCTCGACGATTAAGTCACGCGCACGCTCGCGCGCATTCGTCGAGCGTTCAAGCTCACCCTGCGCATAAAGAATTTCGGCCTGCTGACAAATCGCCCAAATCGTGTCAGGCAAATCGCCTAACTGGCGAGCACGCTTTTCGATCTCGCGCATTCGCTCGAGCGCTTCGTCGAGTTTGCCCAAACAAAACGCGGCTTCACCCATAACGGAGGAGGCGATCGCGTGATCGAGACTACTCGGGTCGACTAACTCGATCGCTTCATCGGCGTACTCGCGTGCTTCGATTAAATCACCTTTGGATATGGCGACCTGAGCCCGAAGCGTGGCAAATACGCCGCCGTATTGATCAATTAAGTCAGGATCGGTGCGATTGATATTACGTTCACACGCGGCCAACAGCATATCAACGCGATCGTAGGCAAACTGTGCCTGAGCGATACGCGCCGCGACAAGGGCAAGTTGGGGCGTATCGACCACCTCATTGTCGCCAATAAACTGGAAACAGCGACCTAGAGACCGATAATGTCCATTTAACAGAAGCTCATCACCAAACTGCTGAAGAATATGCTTTACGCGATCGATCGATTTCAGCTCGAGCGCGTGGTGAAGCGCCTGTATCGGATCTTTGAGTTCGAGCCACTGTTCGCAAGCACGAGAATGCAATGATTTAAGGTCGGCTGACGTGATGGTACGTTGAAGATATTTCGCGAACACAGGGTGATATCGGTACCAGTTTCTCGCACTGTCGAGTGGCGATAAAAATAATCCGCGCCTCGACGCTTCGCGAATGAGATCGCCGGCATCGATGCGACCTGACATTCGATTCGAGATATCCTCGTTGACACGACTCAATACCGAAGTCGACTGGAGTACATCGCGCATGTCACTCCCTAAACGTTCAAGTACTTCTTCCGCGAGATAATCCAACAAATGAGTGTGGCCTTGCTCAAACTCTTCTAAGAAGCGTCCCACTTGATCGGCACTTTCAACCGACAGAGCAAACAATTGAACCAACGGTGGCCACCCTTCGCTCAGGAGTTGCAGCTGAACAATCTTCTCGTGATCAAAGTCGAAGTCATTGTGACGCGCCAACAAATCGGCGGTTTCTTCGATTGTCAGGGCAAGATCTTGAGCCTGAATTTCGTATAACTGCCCTTTTAACCGAATGCTCGCTAAGCCAATCTCAGGTTGGCTTCGACTCGTGAGAGCGAAGCTGATGCCCGTCGACGCGTGCTTCAACATGAACTTAACCGCACGAGTCACCTGCTCATTTTCGATTAAGTGGAAGTCGTCAAAGACAATTCGCAGAGGCTCGGAAAAACTGCGAAGTTCCTCGAGCATATCGCCAATGGTGGCGATCAAATCGACCGTTTTGGAGCTTTCGAGCACGCCGCGCGTTCTCGGGATTCCGTTACCCGTCGCCCGATGAATCGACTCGACTAAATAGTGCAGAAACTGACTGGACTCATTATCGTTTTCATCGAGAGAATACCAAGCGACAGGATATTCCACATTCGCAATGTAACTGGCAAGTAATGTGGTCTTACCGAACCCCGCGGGTGCAATCACGGTGATGACTTTTTCAAAATCGACCTGCGATAGCGGCTCGAGTAAACGAGATCGATCAATCACGAAGTCGGATACTTCCGGCAAACTATACTTGGACGACAATAACATCTATGACTACACCCAGCTCTGCGCCCCCACTAGGAGGATTATTATGAAGATTATGACCGTTAGTATAGATAGCTAGCCTAACAATAAAAAGCGCAAATTTCTGTGTTGGCGCAACCACCGTCAAAACGTAAAACCTCTTGGGAGAGTATAAAAATGTTGCTAAGGATGTTTGTTTTCGTGATTGCTACGGTGATACTAAGCACCGCGGACTTGCATGCAGAGACTATCACCAACTGGTCAAAACAAGATCAACAGCTACTGATCAGTTCGAATGAAGCCGAGTATCTTATCAGTCAATACGCTCCGAACAGCTTCTCAATTGAACAAACCAATCATGAATTGCAACTCGACAGCTTTGCTCTCAGATCCGACCTTTCACCACTGCCGATCCATGTTGAAGCTCGAGGCGACCATCTTATAATTTCGTCCGATACTCTCACACTAAAGGTCGAAACGAACCCATTGATAATCAATGTCATTCGAGGTAGTGAGCTTCTGGCCTCAACCAGTTTCACTGTCTCTGATTTCCCAACAGGGTCATCGGCAGTTGTCATGGTCGATGAGGACACACCTCTCATGGGGGCAGGTTCTCGCGTCTTGGGTATGGACCGTCGGGGACATCGGCTACCACTCTATAATCGAGCACATTACGGCTTCGAAACACACTCTGAGCAAATGTACTACTCGCTGCCAATGATCATTAGCGGTCAAAACTTAGCCGTTATCTGGGACAACCCCTCTAATGGCTGGGTCGATGTCGCAACCGATTACGACGGGGCCATTCGTTTCGACTCGGAATACGGTGCGGCTAGACTTCATTTTAGTGTCGGCGATAGTCCGCTTCAGCTAACTCACAACCTCGCATCACTCACTGGCCACCAACCTCTCCCCCCCCGTTGGGCGCTTGGTATGTATGCCTCGCGATTCGGCTATCACTCTCAAAGCGAAGTAGAGCAAACATTTAACGCGTTTATTGATCAGGAGTTCCCGATTGATGCATTAGTCATCGACCTCTATTGGTTCGGCGACACCATCAAAGGCACTATGGGCAATCTCGATTGGCACCAGGCTAACTGGCCGGATCCCGAATCGATGATCTCGCGCCTTGATGACGCGGGCGTGAACACGATCTTAATTACTGAGCCCTTCGTGTTGACGTCGTCCGATAAATGGCAAGAGGCTCTCGCGGCTAACGCACTCGCCAGTAATGATGAGAGCAACGTAGCAACGTTTGATTTTTACTTTGGCAATACCGGTCTCGTCGATGTATTCAGTGACGATGGCCAAGACTGGTTCCTAGATCAATATCAACGCCTGTCCGAATACGGCATTCGAGGATGGTGGGGAGATCTAGGCGAACCTGAGGTACATCCTGAGAACACCCGACACAACCTGAGCGGCGAAGCACCTGACGCTGTGCCCGCCAATGCGATTCATAACGCCTACGGCCATCAATGGGCTGCGATGCTCCATCAATTCCTAACAGAGCAACAACCCCAGCAACGCCCGTTTATCATGATGCGATCAGGGTACGTTGGTTCGCAACGGTATGGCATGATTCCGTGGTCGGGTGACGTAAATCGCAGCTGGGGTGGCTTACAGTCGCAAGTCGAGATCAGTCTTCAGATGGGCTTGCAGGGTTTAGGCTATATGCACTCGGATATTGGCGGTTTTGCCGGTGGTGAAATCTTCGACCCAGAGCTTTATGTTCGCTGGTTTCAATACGGAGTCTTTCAGCCTGTGCTTCGACCTCATGCGCAAGAGAACATTCCGTCAGAGCCCGTCTTTCATGATTATCGAACGGTTGAGATTACTCGAGATTTTGCGCGACTTCGTTATCGGCTGATGCCTTATATTTACACAATGGTTTATCAAAATTCTCGTTTCGGCACACCATTGATGAGACCGACGTATTTCATCGAGGACACCCCCGAAAACCGCTCAAACACATCTCAATATCTGTTCGGTGACGCGCTACTGGTTCACCCAGTGACTGAAGACGGGCAGCGCGAAATAAACACCCAGTTACCGAGCGGAGTCTGGTTCGACTTTTGGTCGAACGAAGTCTTTGAGGGTGGTGCTGAACAGACGTTCGCTGCACCCGTTGAGTTGATCCCTGTTTGGGTGAAAGCAGGAAGCTTCATCCCTGAATTGCCAACCCAAATTACGAATCTCAGCGAGTATCGTAGCGACAACATCGAACTTCATTACTACCACCATAATTCCGTGAACTCCGCGAGGGGTGAGTGGTACGAAGACGATGGAGACTCGCCTAGTGCGCTAACGGAATCAGCATACGAACACTATCAATTCAGCGCGGTATTTGATGGAGAAGCACTGAGTATCACTAGTCGAGCCAATGGCATCGGTCACTCTGCCATGCCAGCACAACGCGAGATTCGCTGGGTCATTCACGGAATTACGAGTCGTCCATCACAAGTGACCATCGGGGGTGAAGTAGCCGACACCGAATACGACGCCGAGCTCCAGTTATTGACGATCACACAACACAGCACACCTCTTAATCATTATGAAATCTACATTGAGTTAGCGGAATAATTTATGAAACGACTGACGACCATTGCCATTGTTGCCGCCCTGAGCGCACTCTGTGCCTGCGAACCTACCGAGACCACAAATGATACGGTTGTAAACGCCGATGAACCGCGTGTGGTCGTTTACCAAGTATTCACTCGACTCTTTGGCAATACCAACGAAAATCGAATCCCTTGGGGCACCATTGAACAAAACGGTGTCGGCAAGTTTAGTGACTTCACACCCGAGGCACTCGAGAGTATCAAAGCCCTTGGGACGACACATATCTGGTACACCGGCGTCCCACATCATGGCGTCATCAACGACTACACAGACTACGGTATTTCGCTCGACGACCCCGACGTTATTAAAGGACGTGCGGGATCGCCCTATGCTGTCCGAGACTACTACAACGTCAACCCAGACCTAGCTGACAATCCTGCCGAACGCCTTGCAGAGTTCGAAGCCCTGATCGCGCGAACCCACGAGGCCGGCATGAAGGTCGTGATTGACATCGTTCCGAATCACGTCGCTCGTAACTATCAATCGCTATCGGCACCCGAGGGTATTAGTGACTTCGGAGAGCACGATGACACCAGCATCGCGTACGCTCGTGACAATAATTTTTACTATCTACCGGGCGAGCCATTTATCGTGCCGGATTTCCCAAGCGACGAACGCCCACTCAACGGCGAGGCCCACCCGCTCTCCGATGGTTTTTTCGAAGAAACTCCTGCGAAATGGACCGGGAATGGCGCGCGTTTAGCACAACCGAATTTTCACGACTGGTATGAAACCGTCAAAGTAAACTATGGCGTTCGTCCCGACGGCAGCTATGACTTTGCGACCTTAGGTGAGTCATTTCGAACTGCCCCTAATCGCGACCACGTCGAGTTTTGGGCGAGCCAAGACGTCCCCGACTCGTGGAGAAAGTTCCGCGACATCACACAGTACTGGCTCGATAAAGGGGTGGATGGATTCCGCTATGATATGGCCGAGATGGTACCAGTCGAATTCTGGAGCTACTTAAACACGCAAATTAAGGAGAGTCACCCAGACAGTTTCCTGCTCGCAGAAGTCTATAACCCATCGCTCTATCGCGATTATTTAGAGCTTGGTCGAATGGACGCACTCTACGACAAGGTCGGTTTTTACGATTCGTTAAAACTCGTGATGCAAGACCGTGGTTCGGTTAGCGATTTGCTCGCCGTTCATAGCGAAGTCCTCGACATTAGCGACTACTTACTTCACTTCCTAGAAAACCATGACGAACAGCGTATAGCCAGTGATGAATTTGCGGGTGATGCCCGTATCGGTCGCCCCGCTATGCTTGTGTCTGCAGCGATCAGCCGCAGCCCAACGCTGTTATACTTTGCACAAGATGTCGGTGAAGACGGCATGTTGGACGCAGGATTCGGCAAGGCAACGCGCACGACGATTTTCGATTATTGGGGTGTGCCCGCCCACCAGCGATACATGAACGATGGACGGTTTGATGGCGGTCGCTCTACTCCAGAGGAAATCTCGCTTCGCGGCTTCTATGAGATACTCATGCCTTACACGAGTCAGGCGCCTATGTTTTTGGGAGATTATACAGAGCTTCACACCATCAACCTGGGTAACGGCACGAACTACACCGAACGTCAGATGGCATTCGTGCGCGAGAGTCGCAATGAGGCAGCTCTGGTAATTGCTAACTTTGCCGATACCTCGGTTGACCTGGAGCTCGACATTAGTTACTTGGGGCAACGAGGGTTCGACACCATCAGCCAAGCGCTATTTCATGGAACCAGTCAACTCTACCTTGATAGTTCGAGTCAACGTCTTCGGGTTACGATTCCCGCGCATCATGGCGAAATCATCGAATTTGAGAAGGCTCAATAACCGAGTTTTATCACATACTCGTTTACATCGACGACAAACAAAAACGCCAGCATCGCAAGACGCTGGCGCTCTTTAAACATCTTTCAGCTGCGTTGCAGGCCTACGAAAGTTCAAACACGGTTCGTGCATAATATACCGCGCCCATCTCAGGTTCTTGCAATGTGGGTTCGACACGCTCTCGAACTTCCTTTGCCATGAATGGCAATACGATCGGCGATAGTCCGCCCACCATTGAGAAACGACGAGGATTACGTTCAAATAAGCGCAAAGCAAGGCGACTCAGGTAATCAGCCCCCTGTTCGATGACTTCTCTCGCAACCGCATCACCCAACTTCTCGGCTTCAAACACGATCCGCGCTAATTGCGCGAAGTTCTTGGCCGGCTTGTTTGCCATCGCTTCCATAATATCGAGGTGAGTCGCACTATCGAAATGCTTCAGCAACAAGTCCAGCATAATAGTTGGCTCACTCAACAAGTCTGCTGAGGTCAATGCTCGACGGACTGCCTGAAGACCGAACCAAGCACCACTGCCCATATCTCCTTGAAGGAAACCATGCCCACCAAGAATAAAGTGGTCATCGCCACGAACGTCGATGCCAATTGAGCCCGTACCGACAATCATAACAGCGCCATCTTGTCCATCATGTGCACCAATACAAGCGGTATGCAGATCAGTGGTTAAACAAAATTTAGCAAATGGGTTATCCCAAGCCATGATCTTGTCGTACCCCTCTTTAAAATTAACGCCCGCTAAACCCGCGCCCGCATTTAATTGAGAGATAGACGATTTTTCCATACCCGCGTCAAGTAAAGCTAATTCCGCTGATTCGACGATCGAATGGATCGTCGTTTCGAAGCTATTCATCGGGTTCGCCGGACCAGACACACCGGTTCCGAGGATCTCGTTACGTTGATTAACGACGATCGAGCGACACTTACTGCCACCGCCATCGATACCTAAAAACAGAGGCTGGTTTTCCGCCTTAGACATGAACAACTCCACAAACAATTCTCTAAGAGAGCACAAAACTAACTACTTAAAGGTTAGTCTTTTTATAAGAAACAGTGAGTTTAAACGGAAACTGACAGCGCTGTCATTTATTTTTTACAATTCACGAATAATCGGTTACATTTTCAGCTTCTAGACATATATGTAGGTTCGCCGTTGAAAACAACTATTGATGACGTAGCAGCACTCGCGGGTGTTTCAATCAAAACAGTTTCTCGAGTCATGAATAACGAGCCTGCTGTCCGAGCCACGACTCGCGACAAGGTAATGAAGGCCGTCGAGGAACTCAACTATCGTCCCAATGCAGCGGCTCGCAGCTTCGCATCGAAGCATTCATTTACTATCGCGGTTCTCTATGACAACCCTAACGCCTACTACGTCACCGATATTCAGCGTGGCTTACTCAACTGTCTGCGACGCCAAAACTACGAACTGATTATTCACCCCGTTAGCGCCTCGGAAAACTATGATGACATTATTTCGAGCTTGAAGCTGGGAGCTCGAGTTGCGGGCGTGGTTTTAACATCGCCATTTTCAGAAGACCAAACGTTACTCGACAGGCTCACTCAAGAAGACATTGCGTACGTCAAAATCATTTCATCGGCTCTGCCCGATGACATTGATGAACATGCAGTGTACGTTGACGACGCGGCGGGATCAGAACAGATATCTCGTCATTTAGTGCAACTAGGTCACCGTAATATTGCCGCCGTTATGGGCACAGAGAGCCATTTCTCGTCAATCCAAAGACTTGAAGGCTTCAAGCGGGTCATGAAGCAGAACGACATCGAGGTTCCAGAGACGTCGATCATCGCATCTGAATACACTTTCGATGCCGGCCAGGAAGCTGGTATTAAGCTATTGTCTCGCGCATCACGACCCAGTGCCATTCTGGCAGGTAACGATGAGCTCGCTGCGGGAGTATTAAGTGCGGCGAGACAGCTCGATTTGAAGTGCCCAGATGATGTTGTGATTGCTGGGTTCGAGAACAGTCCATTTTCTCGCCAAAGCTGGCCTCAGCTAACCACGGTTCATCAGAATAATATTTACATCGCGGAGTTAGCTGCACTGCGATTACTCGCAAAAGTGAGCGGTAAAGGAGACACCTCGGAGCCACTATCGTATACCCCGAGGCTAATCGTTAGAGAATCTACCGTTGGAAAGGTTTAGTCCCAGTTAAGGATAACCTTTCCGCACTGACCAGCATCCATTTGCTCGAAACCCTCTAGATAGTCATCTACGTGATAGTGATGCGTGATGATAGGGTCAAGATTTAAGCCACTTTGCAGCATGCTCGCCATCTTATACCAGGTTTCGAACATCTCTCGACCGTAGATACCTTTAATAAACAAGCCTTTAAAGATCACGTCATTCCAGTCAATTGAAACTTCACCACTTGGAATGCCAAGCATTGCGACTCGACCACCGTGGTTCATTTTTTTGAGCATATCTTTAAACGCCATACCGTTACCAGACATCTCCATTCCGACATCAAAGCCTTCCGTCATGCCGAGATCTTTCATCACGGTATCGAGAGACTCATTCATGACGTTTACAGCAGCAGTCGCACCCATCTGCTTAGCCAGTTCGAGACGGTAAGGGTTAATATCCGTCACGACAACGTGGCGAGCACCAACATGCTTCGCGATAGCCACCGCCATAATGCCGATCGGACCAGCACCCGTAATGAGTACGTCTTCCCCCACCAAGTCAAAGCTAAGCGCTGTGTGAGCCGCATTCCCGTATGGGTCGAAAATCGCCGCTAGGTCGTCTGAGATATTGTCTGGAATCTTGAACGCATTCACTGCAGGTATCACAAGATACTCAGCAAAAGCTCCGGGGATATTTACGCCAACACCTTCCGTGTTGCGACACAAATGGCGCTTGCCCGCACGACAGTTACGACAGTGACCGCAAGTGATATGACCTTCACCCGAAACGCGATCTCCAACCTCAAGCCCTACGACCGAGTCACCTTTTTCAACGATTTCTCCGACGAACTCATGACCGACATGCATGCCGACTGGGATCGTATTTTGCGACCATTCATCCCAGCGAAAAATATGTAAGTCCGTTCCACAAATCGCCGTCTTTTTAATTTTAATTAAAACGTCGTTTGGGCCATACGTTGGTATCTCAATGTCTTGCATCCAAATACCACGCTCTGGCTTTGACTTAACCAAGGCTTTCATCGTCTTCATGAAATTATCTCCATTGCACGACCCACTTCAATAAATGCGTCGACCGCTTTGTCTATTTGCGCTTCCGTATGAATCGCCGACATCTGTGTTCGAATTCGTGCTGCTCCTTTTGGAACCACAGGAAAACTAAAACCGATCACATAGATACCACGTTTTAACAGCTCACTCGCCATATCGGCCGCCTTTTTTGCGTCACCGATCATCACTGGAATAATCGGGTGGTCAGCACCCGCAAGCTCAAAACCCGCTTCCGACATGCGTCTACGAAAATGCGCAGCATTTCGGTTGAGTTGTGCACGACGCTCAGCGCCGTTGGCAACCATGTTAAGCACATGCAAGGTTGAGGCTGCAATGGACGGGGCTAATGAATTTGAGAATAAGTAAGGCCGTGAACGCTGACGAAGCATATCGGTGACCCACTTCTTTCCTGCTGTATAGCCGCCTGAAGCGCCACCAAGCGCTTTGCCCAGGGTACCCGTAATGATGTCTACACGGCCCATGACCTCACAGTACTCGTGGGAGCCGCGACCGTTTTCGCCTAAAAAGCCGACCGCATGAGAATCATCCACCATAACGATGGCATTGTATTGATCGGCTAAGTCACACACAGTTTTCAGATTTGCGATGACGCCATCCATCGAGAACACCCCGTCCGTCGCAATCATTTTAAATCGAACGCCATCGGCATCCGCCTGCTTGAGCTGAGCTTCAAGTGCTTCCATGTCGTTATTCGCGTAACGATAACGCTTCGCCTTGCACAGACGAACGCCATCAATAATCGACGCATGATTTAACGCATCAGAGATAATGGCGTCTTCTGGACCGAGCAAGGTCTCGAAAAGCCCTGCGTTTGCATCGAAGCACGAAGCATAAAGAATCGTGTCGTCCATTCCAAGAAACTCACTAAGGGCGTTCTCGAGTTTTTTATGGACGTCTTGCGTTCCGCAGATAAAGCGCACGGAAGCCACACCGAAACCGTAACGTCGTAACGCATCGCACCCCGCTTCGATCAAAGAAGCGTCATTAGCAAAACCCAAATAGTTATTGGCGCAAAAGTTAATCACATCGCCCGCTTTTTCAACGTCGATTTCGGCACTCTGCTGCCCTAAGATCACTCGCTCGGATTTGTAGAGACCCGCTTCCTTAATTGACTCGAGTTCATTCGCAAGATGGCTGTAAAAATCGTTATTCATCAAAACGCCCTATAAACAAAATAATTATTCAAGCTCTGGCTAATGTCTGAATTGACCCGCCAATTATGACGAAAATAACACATAAGCAAGACCAAAACCATTGAGTAAAAACGCTCATTAGTATGCCTCTAGAGTATAGTCAGCGACTCACAATTGAGGAAATGGGTGTTTTTTAAAATAAATTTGAACCTTTTCGAATTAGCCCTGTCTTACCCTACGAATGCAGTAGAAATGTTTACCCCTAATATATTTCTCCCTAATGTGATTGGCCCCTTCGTTGAAGGGGCTTTTTTTTGATAGCAAGAAAACATTCTCGGCTAACGGCTTGATACCGATCAGCCTACGAAGGCTCAATCTCGGCATTAGTCGATTTAAATAACATCTCTTCGGAACTTTTTAATACCGCTCGATGTCTTAGTATCAGCTTTGATCAAAAAGCCCCCCCCCAATACAGAAAACGCCGAGGTTAGCCTCGGCGTTTTCTGTATTGGATACGAACCTCTTAGTCTTCAAAACAAATAGCCCGCTGTAACGCCTCTAGCAAAATCGCAACCCGAGAGTCGCTGATAGAATAATAGATTTCTACGCCGTCGCGTCTCGTCGACACAAGTTTAGCCGAGCGCAGAAGCGAGAGATGCTGAGAAAGCGCTGATTGAGAGATACCCAACGAGCGCTGCAACTCACCCACCGTCACCTCCTGATCAAAAAGCCTGCATAACACCAATAAGCGCACTCGGTTCGACATGAGTTTCAGCAATGATGATGCTTCCTCACTTCGCAGCTCAAGTTGTTCTTGAGACATTTCAATCATATTCACATACCTAAATACATTGTTAAGCTAATAATAAGCGCGTAAGAACCGGTTTGAAATGCTCCTACACGAAGGTAATCCCAAGTTCGATATTCACCGGATGCTTGCACAAATGAGTTGACCTGAGAGCCGGGCAACAAGAAGGTGTTTGAGACACCAAGCGCGACACCGATTGCGAGCAGGTTTACGTCAAGTCCCAATCCTATGCCAACTTCAACGACAAGCGGAATCATCACGGTTGCAGCGCCAACGTTTGTCATCGCCATCCCCGCAATCATTGAAGCCAAGGTAATAAAAAGGGTTAACTCGAATAGATGCATGCCATTGAAGAAATCAAAGAGAAGTAAGGCCAAATACTCTGCCGCCCCCGAATAGGTCACCGCGCCCCCGATCGGAATCATTGCACCTAGAAGCGCCACAGTAGACCAGTTCATCTCACTGATCACATCTCGGAAATTAAACAGTCGAGCGATAATCATCCAAGCCACCCCGACACTGAAAGCAAGCGCCGAAGGCATACCGGCAAACAAGCCAATAATTGCTAGCAACAAGCCAATCAAAGCATGGGGTGCTTTTTCACTGCTGTACGAGATCGGCATTGTACCCAAAAGCCACAGCGACTTCGGGTCGTAGTTGTTTTTGAGATTACTCCAAGAGGCGTAGCCGTATAGGATATCACCCGCGCGAAGCCTAGCATTACGAAGGTTATATTGCTTTAACTTGCCACCTGACGATATCACCAAGGGCGCAAACCCGTAATTCTTGCGGATAGCGATATCGCGGATTCTCTGCCCTGCGAGTTTTGATCCGACCGGAACGAGCATCTCTACAAAGTCGGCCGTGCTCTCAGAAAATGCGCGCTCCTTCAAGCGACATGAACGAACGCCTTGCTCCGACACGAGATTTTCGAGTTCTTCTTTGGTTGCAAACACCGCAACGATACTGTTCGCGGGTATGATTTCCGTTTTCGTCGGCGTGTATATCCATTCGCCGCCGGTATTATAAGCCGCAACGGTCACCTGGAAAGCTCGCTCGAAGGTGCCAAAATTACGCCCAACAATACGACTCGAAGGCTCAATACTGACCCCTCTTAACCTGGGACGAATACGATATTGTTCCCCACGGTTCAGGCGCTGCATGTTGCCTCGCTTGGGTAATAAACGATGACCAATCACTAAGTGGATCGCTATTGAGGCCATTAAAATGGCAAGACCGACAAAAAATGGGGCTGCGAAACCGATGTTTTCGTGCTCGACCGGAATAAGATCCTCGACCAAGATTAAAGGGGCCGTACTGACCAACGTCATTGTGCCGCCGGCGGTCGCAGCGATCGCCAACGGCATGGCTAATCTCGACATGGGAATACCGAGTTGCCGGGACAAAACGGTCGTTACAGGAAGAAAGAGCGCAACCACTGCGGCGTTTTGAATGACCGCCGACGTCATGCCTGAGAGTAACATCACTAACCCGACGGTTCTCAGTTCAGACGCTTTACTGTTACGCGTAATCCAGCGACTGATCCGATCCATCAGTCCGGCGGTTTGGAGCCCGATCGCGAGAAGCATCACCGCGATCAGCGACATCACCGCATTCGATGAATAGCCCGTCCACAACTGCTTCGGCGATGGCAGAACTTGTAGACCAATAAACGAGGCCAAGCCCAGAACAACCAGCCCACCAAGCGCAACCGACTCTGAACGCCAGCGCCCATAGAGGAAGAGAATTAATAGGGTACTCACTAAAGCAAGCGTAAACCCGATGCTTAACGTCATTTGTTATACATTGCAGATTCGGCAACCATTTACCTTATCTTAGCAAAAGCTAATACAAAGCGTGAGCTAGATTCGGTCATGGGCTGCATAAAAACCGAAAATAACCCACTTATCTTTCTGAGATAAGTGCAACCACTTAAAACCAGACGGAATGCTCGGATACTACACACTCGACAATTTTGCGATTATTACTTCCGCAAGCAGTAGCAATTCTCTTTTAGAGGATTTTGATCCCAGCACAACCCCCTTTCGTGCTGGGATTTTTTTTGCCTGAAATTTGCTCCCACCCAAAATTAACCGAACAATAGCATCCAACTCGCTAACGCGCAGCGATTTAAAGTGACGGTATCTCTGAGAAGAAATCCTGTGACCATAGCAACTGCCTCATCGAGGTATCGACATTCCCTCCCGATAGCACGACCAAAATATTTCTCGGTTGGGTCGCGTTGCCATTACTGGCACAAGATAGGTGCTGTATTACCGCATCCATCGACATCGCACTCGTCGGTTCAATTTGATACTTGAGTAAGTGATTTAACCACTGATACCAGTATGCGATGCGCCCTTCACTTACCTCATAAAATCCATCTAACTGCTGCAGCATTGGAAATGTTAGATCACCCACACAGATCGTTCTAGCACCATCAGCAAGGGTAGATGAAGGTGTCTCTAACGAACAAATTCGAGTTGCTCGTAGGGATCGAGCCGCATCGTTCGCTTCAAGAGGTTCTGCACCGATTACCTCTGCATTTGGAGCTAGGTCTCTTGCGATTGCCAACGAGCCACTCAACAAACCACCGCCTCCGCAAGGGGCAGCAATCAGATCAATATCTGGTACTTGGGTTAAGGCCTCGAGAACTGCGGTGCCTTGCCCAGCCATCACGTCCCGATGGTTATATGGCGGAACCCACAAGGTACCAAACTCCTTCGCTTGATGGGCAACTTCCAGGTCGACCCACTCGCGAGTATCACCGAAGACCACTTCTGCGCCATAGGACGCCGTTGCTTGGGCTTTAATTTTTGACACGTTGCTCGGCATATAGATCGTTGACTTCAACCCCAAAGAGGATGCTGCCCACGCAACCGCTTGGGCATGGTTTCCGCTGCTGTTCGCAATGACACGACTCACCTTTGTGCCTTGCTCGACTGCGCGGGATAGCGCATTAAGCGCGCCTCTCGCCTTGAAAGCACCGACTCGCTGAAGGCTTTCCATTTTGAAGAAAAAGTTGTGCCCCAACCAGTGATTCAATAATCGACTCGTTACGATGGGGGTATGAACGACAGAGCCATTGATTCGACTTGCGGCTTCACGAACATCAGATCCATTGATAGGTAAACGCACGGCTTTACTCTCCAAGTGCTGATACTAGTGGTTGAAGTTGACGTTCGTAACGCTTCCATGCCGCGACAGAGGTACGGTAAATGGGCTGTCTCACCTGAGAAGCACTTGGCGTTCTGACCAATCGCTTCGATTGATAAAATTCGAGCATGCTTGGTTCGAAGTCTATTCCCAGGAACTCACACAGTGCTTTCGTGCCCGATTCAACGTCATCAACGAGCGATTCGTATTGTGAGTCGAATATGCGACCAGGTAGCTGCTCAGACAACCCCGACATGAGCCGATCGTAGCGACGATAGTACTGCCCGAGGGAGGCTAATGAATGCGCATAACTCTGCGAATCGCCAAATGGTAACTTAAAAATGGAGAAGCAGTTATCGACCGGTTCGCGCACGCATCGAACGAACCTCGCGCGCGGAAAAATTCTTGCCAGTAGTGCAATGTATTGGAAATTGAGAGGCGTCTTATCAACGATCCAAGTTTTACCATCGTAGCTATCAACACGATCGAGATAGAAATCTGCCAAATGTTTAAGTTGTGACTGAGTGAGTGTTTCAATCGTTGATGGATAATTCGCGTTAAGCAAACGCTCGGCTTCTCTCGCTAGATCATAGGCATAGCTTACTTCGCCAATCCCATCAACGCCTGAGTGCGATGTCAAAATCTGTTCTGTTAACGTGGTGCCTGATCGAGGCATACCCAATACAAAAATCAGCTTTTCTCCCGATGACTCATCGTTATTAGATAGCGACATTTGGCGGGCGCTTTCAAGAATTGCGCCGAGATATCGCTGTGCCTGGAGATCGTCGTAACGATTATGCCTTGCGTTGATGTCGTTGCCAGCGGCTAGGTAATCGAACGCCTCATCGAAGCGCTCGAATTGCTCTAGAGCCTTGAACAGGCCGAAGGCCAAGAAGACACGCTCGGTTTCGAGGATTTTTTGGTTTTTCCAGAGATTAAGCATCGCATCGAGCTCAATTTGAGTCGACTTTCGGCTTTTAATCTGCGCCAATTGATAATGCGCCATCACGTAATTAGGGTGCAGTTCAATTGCACGCTGGAAATCGCTGACTGCCGCATCAATGTCACCTAACTGTTCAGCCAACACGCCCGAACTGGTCAGTACCGAAGGATCGGATGGGGCCAATGCAAGCGCTCGATGTAGTTGCTGCCTTGCTTCATCGACTCGCTCCATTTCACGCAGTAAGTTGACGAGATTCACCCGAGCTTCTATGTACGTTTCGTCGAGGGAAACTGCCGTGATTAATGACTCTCGCGCTGCAGGATAATCCGACAGGTGTTTATAGACTTCGCCGAGATGGCAGTGCGCTGGGGCGAGTTTGTTATTGATCGTCAGCGCTCGCTTGGCAGCGATCTTTGCGTCATCAAATTGTTGTGTTTTGACGAGTGACGAAGCCAAATTGCACCACGCCTCAGCGTAGGTCGGTGCAAGCTTTAAAGCACGATCAAACAATGGAATAGCCTTGCCAGGCTCGCCCGTTTCCGACAACAGGTTGGCGAAATTATTCAATGCCGTCGGATTCTCGCTATTGAGCCGCAATGAACGGTCAAAATGTCGCTTTGCCTTGTCGATTTCACCAAGATCTTTATACGCCAAAGCGATATTCGCGTGAGTTTGAAAGTCGTCGTCTCGCTGCTTAAGTGCTTTCGAAAGATAGTGCAGCGCCAGCTCAGATCGGCCCGTATTAACGGCGACCAAGCCCATCAAATTAAGACCATGGTAGTTGCCACTGTCTTTCTTTAGCACTCGCTTATAAAAATTTTCTGCCGTTGCTAAATCGCCCTGTTGCTGAGCGGCAAAACCTGACTTAAGCCATTGCATGATCGAATTCATGGTTATCCTTACAAAAAAGATTCATCGCGAAATGTGACTGCTTATCTCCGCACGCAACCGTCGTTAATCATCACGATTGTCGTTCCGAACCCCTAGTCGCGATAGCGCTCCATACGCTTGGCATGTAAACACGATTTTAAGCGCGAAAGCCAAACGTCGTCGCAAAAAAAAGCCCCGCTTTCAGCGAGGCTTTGAGTACTTACCCGCGGTGATTAGAAATTATAACCAATTCGCAGACCGATGGTACGTGGCGCGCTGTAGTCCGCCATTGCACGACCGCGTGAGAATACGGTTGTTTCGGTTAAGTAAGTTTCCTCGGTTGCGTTCTTGACGTAAGCCTGAACCTGAAGATCCTCTACCGGAGTGTACCACGTTG
>JABXIR010000150.1 GCA_013372965.1 Gammaproteobacteria bacterium | reverse complement strand
TTAAACCAATCGCGCCACTCATAAACGAGTGTGAGAGACATAAAACATGGCGGGTGAAAACCAAACTTCTCAGGAATACATTCTGCACCACTTGCAGAATATGACCTTCGGAAAACTCGAAGCAGGCTATGAGCGTTTAAATGCAGATGGCACAGTAACTGTTCTCGATTCAGATACATGGACTATGGCTCACTCTGCGCAAGAAGCGGCAGATATGGGGTTCATGGCGATCCACGTAGACTCGATGCTTTGGTCGTTAGTGCTAGGTATTATGTTTATTTGGGCATTTCGTAGTGTTGCAAAGCGTGCTACCACTGGCGTGCCTCGCGGCTTCTTGAATTTCGTAGAGATGAGTGTTGAGTTTATTGATTCAACCGTCAAAGACACGTTCCACTATAAAAACCCTTGGATTGCTCCAATGGGGTTAACTGTATTCTTTTGGGTGTTGCTCATGAATACCATGGATTTGGTGCCGGTCGATTGGCTTCCGTGGTTAGCGATGCAAATCGGTGGTGAGCACACATTCTTCAAGGTGGTTCCAACAACCGACCCGAATATTACGCTAGGTATGGCCGTAGCCGTATTTATCATGGTGATCTACTACAGCTTTAAAGAAAAAGGCGCGATTGGATTTATGAAGGAACTATCCTTCCACCCATTCGACCCTAAAGCGATCATTGTGCTAGCTCCGCTTTTTATCGTCGTAAACTTGTTCTTGGAAATCGTAAACCTAATTGCGAAGCCTATTTCGCTTGGTCTACGTTTGTTCGGAAACCTTTACGCTGGTGAAATGATCTTTATCCTGATTGCAATTATGTTTGGCGCAGGCGCGATTGGCTTGTTGGCAGGTGTGTTGCAGTGGGGTTGGGCGGTTTTCCACATCTTAGTTATTGTGCTTCAGGCTTTCGTTTTCACTGTGCTTTCAGTGGTTTACTTAGCAATGGCGCACGATAGCGAAGAACACTAAATTTTAACCAACGGGTATTAACCCACACTTTACTCACTGGGAGTTTTAACTATGGACATGGGTCTTGTTTACATTGCAGCGTCTTTGATGATCGGTCTAGGTGCACTTGGTACGGCAATCGGTTTCGGTATTTTGGGCGGTAAGTTGCTTGAAGGTGCTGCGCGTCAGCCAGAAATGACACCAATGCTTCAAGGTAAGATGTTCTTGATCGCTGGTCTTTTGGACGCTGTTCCAATGATCGGTGTAGGTCTTGCGATGTACTTGATGTTTGCGGTTTAAGGCTGACTTGTTATTAACGTCTTAAACTTGTCACCAACGAATCAAATAGGGGTGGCCCTGTGAATATCAATTTAACCTTAATTGGTCAAACGGTTACTTTCTTCGTATTTGTTTGGTTTGTCCGTAAGTTTGTATGGACTGCCATCATCACGGCGATGGAAGAGCGTTCGGAAAAAATTGCCAACGGCCTCGAGGCTGCGGATCGCGCAGAGCGCGATCTAGAATTGGCGAAAGAAGAAGCGGGTAAGAAGTTGCGTGAAGCGAAAGCCGAAGCGCAGGTGATTATCGATTCTGCTAACAAGCGTGCAAGTCAAATCGTCGATGAGGCGAAAGATGCAGCACGTGCTGAAGGCGACCGTCTAAAAGCGGCGGCAGCAGCAGAAGTTGAGCAGGAAATGAACCGTGCACGCGAAGAACTTCGCGAGCAATTAGCGGCTTTGGTTATTGAAGGAGCCGAGAAGGTTCTTGAATCTTCTGTAGATGCCAAGGCTCATAACGAGCTCGTCAATAATTTGGCCGGTAAACTGTAAGCGAGGACTATCATGGCAGAACTAAGTACCCTAGCTCGTCCTTATGCTCGCGCTGCGTTCGAATACGCGCAAGCGCAAGGCGACTTGGCAGGTTGGGAAGCCATGCTTATCCAAGCCGCGGGCGTCGCGCAACATGATGCGGTGAAGAAGCTGATTAGCTCTCCATCGCTTGCAAGCGACGACATCGCAAAGCAGTTTATCGAGCTTTTAGGCGAAGAGCTCAGCGACAAAGGTCAGAATCTCGTTTCAACTCTGGCCGGCAATAAGCGTTTATCTTTGTTGCCTGAAATCGCTGCTCAGTTTTCTTTAATGAAAGCGAATATCGAGAAGGCGGTAGACGTAGAAGTGACTTCTGCGTTCGATCTCGAAAGCGATACCACGCAAGCGCTAGAAAAAGCGTTAGCGGCAAACTTAGAGCGCACTGTACGAATCAACACAGTTACCGATAACTCGCTTATCGGTGGTGTTGTGATTCGCGCGGGCGATACGATTATTGACGGGTCGATTCGCGGGCGTTTAGCTAAGCTCGCAGAAGCGATGAAATCCTGAAGCGTCTAGGACTGAGGGAAAAAGCATGCAGCAACTGAATCCATCTGAGATCAGCGAAATTATTAAGAAACGCATCGATAATCTCGATGTAGCTACCGAAGCCCAAAATGAGGGCACGATCGTTTCCGTCTCTGACGGTATCGTACGTATTCACGGCCTAGCGGACGTGATGTACGGTGAGATGATCGAGTTTGACGGTGGCGTTTATGGTATGGCACTTAACCTAGAGCGTGACTCTGTAGGTGCGGTCGTACTTGGTAGTGCGGGTAGCTTGGCTGAAGGCCAAAAAGCGCGTTGCACAAAACGAATCCTTGAAGTGCCAGTAGGTCCTGAGTTGTTGGGTCGCGTTGTTGATACGCTAGGTAACCCAATTGACGGCAAGGGCCCAATTGCGTCAACGATGACTTCTCCTGTAGAGAAAGTAGCGCCAGGCGTAATTGCACGT
>JABXIR010000188.1 GCA_013372965.1 Gammaproteobacteria bacterium | reverse complement strand
GCGATGCTTTAGATAAAAGTACTCGTCGCACCACTGCTTGAGCTTCGGGTAGACGTGCTCGCCAAAAGGATCGCAAGCGTCCTTAGCCACTTGATGCCAGTGTACACAATCTTCATCGAATCCATACGTCGGTGTTAAGTCGAAACCACCACCAAACCACCAAACAGGATCCTCTCCTTCTTTTTCGGCACAGAAGAAACGCACATTGGCGTGCGACGTTGGCGCTAACGGATTCTTCGGATGGATAACCAAGCTGACACCCATCGCTTGGTAGCTTCGGCCTGCCAGCTCTGGGCGTGCCGCCGTCGCAGAAGGTGGGAGTTGAGTGCCAAAGACGTGGGAGAAATTAACACCGCCCTTTTCAATAACGTCTCCCGCTGTGAAAACACGGGTTCGTCCGCCACCACCAGACTCTTTCGTCCACTCATCTTCAATAAAGCGCTCACGACCGTCTATTTTTTCGAGGGAGCAGCAGATATCATCTTGCAGATCGAGTAGCCATTTTTTAACGGCCGCAATGTTAATCGTTGTCATAGTGTCTCATTGGCTAAGAGCGAAGCAATCGCCCAGTCATAATATCAATTATTTGGCTCGGTCGTGGATCGCTTCCAATATGACCTTCGCATGTTGGTAGCTCATCACCAAAGTAGGCCGTAACCTGACCGGCATCCTGAGCCTCGGGCAAACCTGCAGGGTTGGCCGATGTCGAGACGATACCATGCCCCACTAGTTGACACAAAGCAGCGACTACCGGATGTTTTGACACTCGAATCGCCACCGATTGGTGCTCGCCTTTAATCCAGGTGGGAATGCGTTCATCGCAGGGAACAATGAACGTAGTGGCCCGCTGCGAATCTGTGTCAAGCATACCCAGCTGATCGTCGGACAACGTGATCCACTGGGCCACTTGGTCCACGCTGGAAAACACAAGAATTAGTCCTTTTTCAACAGGGCGCGACTTTAGTGTCAATATTTTATGAACGGCTACTTCGTTCCTAGGGTCGCAACCCAACCCCCAAACCGCCTCGGTTGGGTAGGCAATGACCTGTCCATTTAGGATGTTCTTTGCGGCATCTTTAACTGATAACAACATCGACACTCTCGAAAACTTAATCGATTAGGAGCCTCCAATTTAGTCGATGCGATAATTAACATCAACCTGTGGTCAGCCGAGACCAGAGCCCATTTTTCTGAATCACGAGATCATCAATTTCCAAAGATGCCAACGCCGACCAAATCGCTGACTCATCCAGCTCTGTTACCGCAGAGAGATCCTCAACCGCCACGCTGCCGCTACCAATCGAATTGAGCACCAACTGAAGGTCGTTGTTAATGAGTGGCAGCCCATCGTACAAATCAATAATGTCTTGTGGGCTGGTCACTAAGCAGGCACCTTGTTTAATGAGCTCATTAGGCCCCTGCAGATCGTGTACCAAGGGCGAGTTGGGAACGGCCGCCACCTCACGCCCCTGAGCCAGGGCGTGCCGTGCCGTAATCAAACTGCCTGACTTTAACGAGGCCTCCACAATTAACGTGACGGCACTCAGACCACTCACAATACGATTGCGCTTTGGGAAGTCGAAGCGTTTGGCACTGATGGGCCACAGCTGCTCGCTAACGACGCATCCAGATTCGGCGATTCGCTCAAAGAGCTCGCGGTGCTCTTTGGGATAGAGGCGACCTAAGCCGCCAGCCAAGACCGCGACGGTATTCGCACCGCAGCCAAGAGCGGCAAGATGGGCCTCCGCATCAACACCGCGTGCCAAACCACTGACGATACACAGGCCTCGGTCCGCTAACTGAGGCACCCACCGGCGACAAAGCGCTCGTGCCGACGCAGTACACATTCGTCCTCCGACGACCGCAAGACTGGGTAGGCTCAGCAGCTCGAGGTTACCTCGATAAAATAGAATCAAGGGCGCGTCGGGCAGCGATCGTAGCAGGGGAGGGTAATTATGATCAGCGATGGTCACTGCCTTGCACACACCTTGGTCGAGACAATCTTTTGTTTCACGCAACGCCGAGTAGTTCGGGTCTTTTCTCGGTTGGGAGTGCCAGTCGATCCATCGCTGTTTATGTGATAAAGGCCACCAACTAACCGTACCGGAAGATACGCCTTCGCGTTTTAGTGAGGAGGGAATTTTACTGACGCTGTTAAACCACAGCTGGTTAAGAGATACGTGGCTCAAGAAAACTCCTTAAGCCACGTTTAGGGTGTTACTGAGGCGTGCGAACGATATCGCCAACTTTGAGTGGACGATCTGCCTCAAGAACGAGTGCGTAGCTCATTTTTTCATAGGTTTGGAAAATCATCAGCACGCCCGCTTGCTGCGCCGGCATTTCGATGGTTTCACGAGTGACAGGGTCACGAACTTGCTCACCACGCTTCCAAATACTAAGAACATGACCAGCTTCGATGCCTTCGCGCTCACCTTTATTAATCATGACAACACTCATCGCACCAACTTGCGATACGCCACCATCGACATCCAGAATAAAGCCGTCGATATCGGCTTGAGGTGCGCTCGGATAGTAGACCGAGTCGAAAGCCGACGGAATTATTTCAATGATGTGGTCGGCTGGACGTACTTCTTGGCGCGAGCGCGTTACTTCAAGTCGTGCAATGTCGTCACCTTCATCTTGCACATCAGCAGCGCCAATTTCGATTGCCTCAAAGCCTAGGATTTCATCAGTGAGTGGATCAACCCAAGTTTCACCGCCGCGATAAATGCCGTAATCGACACGACGATCCGCCCATCCTGACTCGCCACGAGCGAACAGCTCCTGTAGCTCTCCCACGATTAAATTTTCGCGTGCCCCCTGAACAACGTATGGGGTGGCATCAAACTCTTCCTGAGATGAGAAGATACGTGCGCGATTGAGGAAGGGCTCGATGCGTTCAAGCGCTACAACCGTAATTGGATTGTTTGCCTCAACGCGTACGTGAGGGCTTAGCTTCACCGTTCGCTGAAGCTCGATCACAGGCTTGCCATCGCGATATACGAGTCGAAGAACGTCACCCGGGTAAATCAAATGCGGATTTTCAATGGCGTCGTTAACAACCCAAATCTCTGGCCATTGCCATGGACGCTCGAGGAACATGCCCGCGATGTCCCAAAGGGTATCGCCGCGAACTACCGTGTAAGTTTCAGGGTGGTCTTCTGCTAATTCAATAGCAGCAACATTGACACTTAAGGCCAGTGCAATTAACCAAGTAGTGATCTTGGATTTCATAGTCTCTTCCTATTATTCGCGTAAAGACCGAATTTCGATATTCTTATAGTGTATAATAAGCCGCATTAAATCTACGCACGCATTGGTGCTATTCTGCGAAAACACTAAGCAGTTCACGTTAACGCGGCTTGTTCAGCAATGCAATGCACGTTTAGTTAGGAGTTTAACCGTAAATTTATGGCAATTCTCGATATTCTTACCTTTCCAGACCCAAGGTTACGCACAATCGCCGAGCCGGTCGAAACCTTCGATGAGTCAATTCAAACTCTCGTAAAGGACATGATTGAAACGATGTATGACGCAAACGGTGTTGGCCTTGCTGCTACACAAGTGAACGTTCATAAACGCGTTGTTGTGATCGACACATCAGACGAACGCGATCAGCCAATGGTGTTTATCAACCCAACCATTGAGGTGAAGGAGGGCAATCAAGCGCCCTACGACGAGGGTTGTTTGAGCGTTCCTGGCTTCTACGAAGAAGTCGAGCGCCCTGAGAACATTATTGTTCGCGCCCAAAACGAAAAGGGCGAGTCATTTGAACTGCAACCCGACGGGCTCCTCGCCGTGTGCATTCAACACGAGCTCGACCACCTGAATGGCAAGCTGTTTGTCGATTATCTTTCTGCGATGAAGCGCAATCGTATTCGCAAGAAGCTCGAAAAAGCCCAACGCTTAAAGGTATAAGGAATGATTCGAGTCGTATTCGCGGGCACACCGGATTTTTCGGCACGCCACCTTGAGGCACTTCTAAAAGCGGCTAACATCGAGGTTGTCGGCGTCTATACACAACCTGATCGCCAGTCAGGTCGTGGTAAAAAAATCACACAAAGCCCCGTGAAAGAGGTCGCGTTAGCTCACGACATTCCCGTATTTCAGCCGGTTAATTTCAAAAACGCTGTCGATGTAGAGCAGCTCGCGCAACTCAATTGCGACGTCATGGTCGTGGTCGCTTATGGCTTACTGCTTCCGCAGTCGGTCCTCGATGCACCTAAGTATGGTTGCATCAACGTCCACGCGTCATTACTTCCGCGCTGGCGAGGTGCGGCGCCAATTCAACGTGCCATCGAGGCGGGCGATACCGAAACTGGCGTTACCATCATGAAAATGGAGTTGGGTCTCGATACTGGGCCAATGATCTCTAAGCAGAGCATCCCTATTACCAGTGACACCACCGGCGGCTCACTTCACGATGAACTCATCGAGCTGGGTTGCCCAGCACTGATCGACGTTTTGACTCAGTTTGAAGGGCGCGATTTCGAAGGTGAAGCCCAGGACGATGGCCTAGCGACCTACGCGCATAAGCTATCCAAAGCAGATGGCTGCATTAACTGGAACGAGAGTGCTCAGGTAATCCAACAAAAAATACGTGCGTTCTATCCGTTCCCGATTGCATGGACTCAAGTGGGCGACGAAGTCATCCGCATTCACCGCTCCGAGGTCATAAATCTTAGCCACCGCCTTCAACCGGGTACGATTATCCGCCCGTCCAAGAACGACGTCGTCGTGGCTTGCGGTGAGAATCAATTAAGGCTCGATACCGTTCAACTCCCCTCAAAGCGGGCGATGGCGATTAAAGATGTTCTAAACGGTCGATCGGAGCTATTTTCAGAAGGCGTAGAACTTGGCTAAACCAAGCGTCAGACTCGCAGCAGTCAAAGTGATCGAAAAGATATTGCGTCAGCAATCATCGCTACTTTACTTGCTTAACGAATCAGCAAAGCAGTTCGAAGCTCAAGATGCGCGCCTTCTAAAAGCACTCTGTTACGGAACACTTCGCGAGGCTCT
>JABXIR010000149.1 GCA_013372965.1 Gammaproteobacteria bacterium | reverse complement strand
CCCAATAAAATTCGATCGTCAGCAGGTTGAGAGACCTCTTGGACGACTGGGGGCGGCGCAGATTCTTCTGCGACTGGCGTGATCGACTTCACTTGACTCTCGAGTTGCTCGACACGATTTTGAATATCGACCAAGAGTGCTACTGTTTGTTCGTGTTCGCGGTGATCGCGCTCGGTAGATTCTTGGAGTGTAGTTAACGAAGATTTGATTGCCTCGACGCGTTGATCCGTTCGGTCGACCGTGTCGAAATGCTCGTTCATCGCTTGTTGGTAACTGCATCCTGTGAGTAACATCCCACCGAGGATAATCCATCGAAACATCATTAATTTGTGCCCATTTTTTTAATTTCAGTATACTGCCGAGACGAAGATACTCGAGCATTTCGCGCGAAGAGTGAGAACTGGCTAGCAGTTCCATACATCCGCGCGCGTGTTGAAACGAAGTGTAGCAACAAACCACCCTAACACTGTAACACGAACTAAGAAAGTCACCAGATGGGAGGGCTCAGATACGAATACGAGCTATTAAATATCAGCACATTCGCAAAGAAATGTATCGCTGGAACAGCCCTAGCGAATCTGCGCGCCAGTCGGTGATGTAGAGGCCAACCTTTCAAGGGCGTGTGGCGATAATCGGTGAGCGGGCATGTCTAGTTGAAAGCATGCAATATGTGTTTCACCGGTTAGGGGTTTGATCCCTAAGCTCTAATCGGATAGACAAGTGCTATCAACGTCAGTCAATCTTGCCGATGCTTCTTCAGTATGTGAAGTGCATTAGTTCATTCGGGCAGGGGGTTACCGCTCAGGGGAATGTGAGTATCAACCTCGTTCTTCAATCCCGCGCAGCCCTCGCCACGTTCGTTGGCACCATCACAGCGGTAAACGCGCACGTAATCAATCATCATTTGTTGCGGGAACGTGGTTTCCGATCCGACGTCTCCCGGCCAGTCACCGCCAACGGCGACGTTCAAAATTAGATGGAACGGGTGGTTGAATGGCATGCCGTTAGCCGATGTCGCTTCGAGTGTCTGTCCGTTCTCGATAGGGTAGGTGAACCAACCGTCTTGATCAGCCGTTGCGGGTCGCTGGGTTGCATAGTGCTCGCCATCAATATACCAGCGAATCTCGCTCTGCTCCCATTCGATCGCGTATTCATGGAAATTGGCCCAAGGCGCGGGCGCGATGCCGGATTTTGTGTGTGAGTACGAATTATTTGGCCAAGTGTCACCGTAATGGAGGGTTCCATATACCAAGTTCTCAGCGCCCTCTGAATTCAGGTTGACCACTTCCATGATGTCGATCTCGCCGCTGTGAGGCCAGCCGCCATAGCGATTCTCGGTAGGAAGCATCCATATAGCAGGCCATAAACCTTGGCCCTGAGGAAGTTTTGCTCTGACTTCTACCCGGCCATATTGAATATCAAGTGCATGCTTGGTTCGAATTCTCGCCGACGTGTAATCTCGCGTTACGGATTGGTCTCTCGGGTCGTATTCGGGTGAGTCGTCAAAATGGGCTGGACCGCTGAACGACTCTTGTCGAGCCTCAATGATCAGATGACCGTCATCGACAAAAACGTTGTGATTTCCGTCGGTGTAACACTGAAGTTCGTTGTTGCCACCGCCGTAGCAGTTGACTTCGTTGTGCCAAATAGAGCGATCGAGCGCGTTGCCGTCGAAGTCTTCGTTGTAGATTAATTGCCACTCGGTTGATGCGCTCGCTAAAGTACAGAAAGACAGCGAGGCCATTATCAGTGCGGCTTTTGAGGTGATGTAGTCCATTTTACACTCAGTAATCCCTTAGTTGTTATTCAATGGTGGCAAAAATGTGCAGCTCGTGCCAGTTCTTCCATCTCTTATAGAGACCGTTTGAACGCAGCATGGCGATAAAGTATTGGTCAATATTGCGAACCAGAATACAGACCGAAACATCGTAAAATCGGTAGGATGCGTGAGATGTTTATGAAGAGGTATTTATGAACCGAATCGTAATGTGCTTAATGGTCCCACTTTTAATCGGCCTGTCGATGCAGGAAGTCTATGCCGATCGCCTGCCACCGGGTCTTGAGAAGAAAAAAGAGCGTGGCAAAGCGCTACCTCCCGGATGGGCTAATCGAGTAGAGGTAGGGCAGCGCCTAGAAGATGATATTTATATTCACGGTGAGATCGTTGTTCCCGTGGGAGCGAATGGTGAAATAACCATCGAGGTGGGTGGCCATCTGATTCGGTTGTTGGAAAGAACGCGTGAAGTACTCGAAATGCGTTCGATCGAGTAACTAAATTACGTTAAAGTTTTGCGCCACAGCAAATTTGCGCGACAATGAGGGCGTCTAGTCATAAATAGAGGCGCCCAATGGCGATTAACTGGTTTCCAGGCCACATGCATAAGGCCACTAAGGAAATAAAACAACTGCTTCCCAAGGTCGATGCCATTATCGAGGTACTCGATGCACGAATTCCTTACAGTAGCTCTAATCCGGTCGTAGCGAAGTTTCGTCGCGACATCCCGACGATTAAATTGCTCAATAAAACCGATTTGGCCGACCCCGAAACAACGGCTTTGTGGCGCGCGCACTTTGAATCACAGGATCAGACAACCTCGCTCGCGGTGTCGGCGATGAATCGCGACCAGGTGTTGGCAGTGATGACACACATTCGAACAATGTTCGCAGACAAAATCGATGCACTTAAACCTGTGAACGTAATGATTACGGGTATACCAAACGTTGGGAAGTCGACCATCATCAACGTATTGGCGGGTAGAACTATCGCCAAAACCGGTAATGAACCTGCGGTGACGAAGGGTCAGCAGAAAATTCACTTACCCGATAATGTCTACCTTTGGGATACGCCGGGGATCTTGTGGGGTAAGTTGGTCAACCAAAACGGCGCTTACCGACTCGCAGCGACAGGAGCGATCAAAGAAACGGCGATTTCAAACGACGAGATCGGGGCCTGGACAGCAGAGTGCCTTCTCGAACGCTACCCTGATGCGCTGGTTAAACGTTACGGGTTGTCGGAAGTGCCGATGGATGATATTGATTTTCTCGAAACGATGGGGCGTAAACGCGGTTGTTTAGCCGGCGGAGGCCAAATTGATTTTGAGAAGACGGCGAAGATACTTCTAACTGAATTACGCGACGGGACGCTTGGAAGGCTGTCGTTAGAAGCACCGAGTGACATGGTGCGAGAAGAAGCCGAAGTCGAGGCACTACTTGAGGCTGAGTTAGCCGCAAAAGAAGAAAAAAAGAACAATCGGAAGCGCAAGAAACGATGATTACACACATTGGTCAAATTGCCATTGCAATAACGAACCTAGATGCGTCGGTGTCATTTTACCGCGACGTTCTTGGTCTACCCATGCTTTTTGAGGTCGCGCCGAATATGGCGTTTTTTCAATGCGGTGATACGCGATTGATGTTAACGACGTTGCAAGGTCCCGAGTCGGATCATCAGACGTCTACGATTTACTATACAGTGACCAATATTGCGGAGGTGTTCGCTTCGTTCGAGCAGGCTTCGATTTCGGTTGAACGACCTCCTCAGCGGGCAGCAAACATGCCGGATCACGAATTGTGGATAGGGTTTATTCGAGATCCTGATGCCAATTTGATCGGTATCATGGAAGAGCGACCATTAATCAAAGCGGGCTCGACAAATGATTAAAAAAACGATGACACCGGCCTTCAACGAAACTGATGCGTTGGGTCACATCAATAATACCGTTGTACCTCGGTGGTTCGAAAATGCTCGGGTGCCGATTTTTAGAATATTCACCCCTGATCTTAATCCGAATGACTGGCATTTGATTGTGGTAAAAATCGAAATTGAGTACACGGCTCAAATCGGCTATCAGCACGACGTTGAGATCACCACCGAGGTGAGTCACGTTGGTAATTCTTCCTTTGTCGTTGATCAGTGTGTTTATCAATCAGGTGTGCTGTGCGCAAAAGGTAAAACCGTGATGGTTCACTTCGATTACCAAGCGCAAAAACCGGCCTCGTTAACCGATGATCAGAAGCTGCATTTGAACGAGGTTTAGGCTCGATGGTTGTCATTAACTTAGCGAATATCACATCCACAAGGGGGTTGATGTGATTTCTGGGGAAGGTTGGTCACTTCGTGACAACGAAATTGAATTTACCGCAATTCGCGCCAGTGGTCCGGGTGGACAGGCGGTTAATAAAACAAGCTCTGCTATACAGTTGAGATTTGATATTCATAGCTCATCACTTCCAGAGTGGTTAAAGCAGAAGTTGCTGGAGCGTTCGGATCGGCGTATTAATCAGAGCGGCCACGTGGTTATAAAAGCCCAGAGTTATCGGAGCCAAGAAGCGAATCAGCTCGATGCGCTTGAGCGTTTGCGAGAGCTTATTTCTCAAGCGGCGCGTAGGAACAAAGTCCGTCGTCCTACGTCACCCACACGGGCCTCGGTCAGACGACGCCTAGACTCAAAGAAAAAGCGCAGCGATGTAAAATCAGGGCGAGGTAATATCAACTGGTAGTCGTCGCCTTTCTAAGTATATGTTTCGACGCAAAAGGCGCGTTCACTTTGTTAGAATAGCGCGCGATTAAAGGAGAACAGACGTTTTATGTCAGAATTCAATGCGATCGATATTCGCGGCCTCGAAAAAACCTACGACAATGGTTTCAGGGCGCTTGATGGAATCGATTTTCAAGTTAAGCAGGGCGATTTCTTCGCCTTGCTAGGCCCAAACGGGGCCGGCAAATCGACCACAATAGGCATTTTGTGCTCGTTGGTACGAAAAACGGCAGGAAGCGTGAAAATCATGGGTGTCGATATCGACGAAGATTTCCCCCTTGCCAAGTCGTTTCTTGGCGTGGTTCCGCAGGAGTTTAATTTCAACGTCTTCGAGAAAGTGATTAATATTCTGGTAGCTCAGGCGGGTTACTATGGAATACCAAAGGCAGAAGCTTTAGAGCGCGCCGAAGGCTATTTAAAGCAACTGGGGCTCTGGGAAAAACGCGACCAAGTGGCTCGTAATTTATCGGGCGGAATGAAACGACGTTTAATGATTGCGAGAGCGCTCATTCACAATCCTCAAGTCCTCATTCTCGATGAACCCACTGCAGGTGTCGATATCGAGCTGCGACGAAGCATGTGGACGTTCCTCGAAAAGGTCAATGCCGAAGGAGTTACGATCATCTTGACGACTCACTATCTCGAAGAAGCCGAGAGTTTGTGTAAGAACATTGCCATCATCGACTCGGGCAAGATCGTCGAGAACACCAGTGTAAAGGCTCTGCTAGGCCGACTGCAGCAAGAAACGTTCGTATTTGACCTTGGAGAGGCTCTTAGCGAAAAGCCGCAGCTCGAGGGCTATGAAATTCGTTGGCGCGATGATTCGTCGTTTGAAGTCGATGTGGATAAGTCTCAAGGCTTAGGCGACCTCTTCGGACAAATTTCTAAGCTGGGACTGAATGTGAGCAGTATGAGAAACAAGGCCAATCGTCTTGAGGAATTATTTGTGAGCTTAACCGGTGAGGGTAAACAGTCATGAGCATTCAAGCGAATTGGGTGGCCTATAAAACCATCGTCCGAAAAGAAGTTCGACGCTTTATCCGAATTTGGCCGCAAACCATCTTGCCACCTGCCGTAACCACTGGCCTGTATTTCTTGATATTTGGTGCGCTAATTGGCAGACGAATTGGCGACATGGGTGGCTTTTCCTATATGGAGTTTGTCGCACCTGGTCTGATCATGATGACCATCATTACCAACTCGTACTCTAACGTGGCCAGTTCGTTCTTCAGTGCTAAGTTTCAGAATTCGGTCGAAGAACTGCTGGTCTCGCCGATGCCGAACTGGGTTATCTTGGCAGGCTGGGTGACGGGTGGAGTTGCACGTGGTTTGTGTGTCGCGGCGGTCGTTACCGTGCTCACTTTATTTTTCACAGACATTCATGTTCAGCACGTTGGTTTAACGGTGATCGTGATTTTATCGACCGCGATTTTGTTCGCCACGGCTGGATTTATTAATGCGGTGTATGCACGAACCTTCGATGATGTATCGATTATTCCGACCTTCGTTTTGACGCCGTTAACTTACCTCGGCGGGATCTTCTACTCGATTACCTTGTTGTCGGAGTTCTGGCAGTCGGTCAGTCATGCAAACCCGATTTTTTACATGGTGAATGCGTTCCGCTTTGGTGTTCTGGGCGAAAGTGACGTATCGCCCTACATCGCATTAAGTATCACCGCAGGTGCTACACTGGTATTGATATTGGCAGCGCTAAAAATGTTAAATGGCAGCCGGATGAGATCCTAATCATGGCAGATTTAAGTTCAGCAGGCGATCGCCTAGAGCTCGGCAAAATTTCGAGCTACCCAGAGAGTTACGACCCAAATCAGCTCGTGGCAATTCCGCGCAAGCTTGCGCGTGATGGACTATCGCAGTTGGGCGATAGCGTACCCTTGAACGGCGTCGATATTTGGACAGCGTATGAGGTGTCGTGGCTCAGTCCGAAAGGGGTTCCCGTAGTCGCAGTTGCGCGGTTTTCAATACCTGCTAGCTCGGAGAACATCGTTGAATCAAAATCGTTTAAGTTGTATCTCAACTCATTTAACGGTACTAAGTTTTCCGATTGGGGTTCAGTGAAAGGCACTATGAAGTCCGATCTATCGGCCGCTGCAAATGGCGACGTTACAGTCGAGCTGTTTAGTCTCGAGGATGCGCTCGAAGCGTTCAAAGTGAACGCCGTTTCGGGGCATTGTGTCGATCATGAAGATATTGAAGTCAACTGCTATCAACCCGATGCGAATCTGCTTCAATTTAATTGCAGTGAAGTAGTAAATGAAACCCTCTACTCGAACCTTCTTAAAAGCAACTGTCCGGTCACTGGCCAGCCCGACTGGGCGACCGTTGTATTTGAGTATCAGGGTGCCAAAATTAGTCCCGCATCGCTTCTTGCTTATGTGGTGTCGTTTCGATCTCACCAGGATTTTCACGAACATTGTGTCGAACGGATGTTTTGCGACTTGTGGGAGACGGGTTTGTTTACCCAGCTTAGTGTCTACGCAAGGTATACGCGGCGAGGAGGGTTAGACATCAATCCGTTTAGAAGCCACGTTGCAACCCAGGTAAACGATCTTAGGTTGGTCCGACAGTAGCGTAGTTTAAAATGGCGGAATGAAAAAAGGCGATCTTAAAGATCGCCTTTTTGCTTTATTTGAGTCAGTGCAATTTCGAGTGCTTGGACCGCTTTACCACGATCTTTGGCTTTGAGCTCGTCGAGGTCCATATGTAGGCTGAAACCATCGCTGTACTGTTCGACAAAGTTTTTGTGGCTGCCCAAGTTCTTCCGCCAATCGAGTACGTCGTAAACGGTGATGGGCTGCGTGAAGCCCTTCACTTCAATCTCGCCACGCTTACGACACATGACGCGATCTTTGACCAAAGCGTAGGTTGCGCTACTGATCAAGATTTGTCCTGGTTTTGCTGCACTTTCGAGCCGCGACGCTAAATTCACTTCGGTGCCCAGTACGGTGTAGTCCATACGACTTTCGGTACCGAAGTTACCAACGGTGCAATAACCCGTGTTAATGCCAACGCGCATCTCCAGCGGCTTCGATACGCCTTGAACTCGCCACTGCTTCTGCAGATTTCGCAGGTGCTTTCTCATGGCAATCGCCATGCCGACGGCTTTAAGAGCATCCATCTTGGCACCGCTTGTTTCAGGGTCGCCGAAAAATACCATCACCGCATCACCGATAAACTTATCAATGGTACCTTCATATCGTTGGGCGATTTGACTCATCTCGGTCAGGTAGGTGTTCAGTAGATCGGTAAGTGGCTCGGGCTCCAGCTCTTCAGAGAGTGTGCTGAAATCTTTTAAGTCGCTAAAAAATACCGTAAGTTTTTTACGTTGAGTGCCTAAGCGAACGTCTCGACCCGACATGATCTGCTGATGGATTTGCGGCGAGATGTACTTACTTAGTTTGTAGTTTGACTGCATAAGTGCGGTTTGTTCTTGTCGCACCGCCTCGGTATTCACTTTTGTTTTGCGCACAACATCATGCATGTACAGCGCATAAATACAGAAGTAACTGGTGATACCGATTAATGCAGCCTTCGAGATGGCTAGATCGCTTGAGAACTCAAGTACAGGTTGATGCAACAAACTCATCATGGCGATGCCCGCGACGAAGGCGAGGTTATCGTTTCGCCACTTTGTACCGCCACCATTAACGAGCGAGTTAAATTGAATCAGCGCGACGAACATAATCGTCGGTAACAAGCTAAAGTCAACTAAGACTAACGCACCGCCAATGAGCGCAGCATCGACAGCTTGAAACACAGCAATGCTGGAGCGCATTTTATCGCCGAATAGCTTGAGGATTTGATAACTAACGCCGGGGTAAATCAACATCGCGATGGCGTAACCGATGATGAGCCAATCGGCGCTAACGGACATCTGAGTGTAGAGTGTCGCTGCTGCGGCGATACAGCTTAAGGTTCTGAAGAGGTACTGATGACGGTTAATCGAACTTTCGAAACCTGAGTCATCAGCTTCAGTATGTAAGTTTGGGTTGAGCATATCAGTCGCAACAGAAGATCAGAGGCATAAGCCTAGCGTGTTTTTGTAGGTGCGACAAGTTGTCGTATCCATCGAACAACAGAATTGTCTGCCATAACGTATCGGTCGAGCTCTCGAGCGGTTTCAGCGAAGTGCTCAGGATCAATGAACATGGCTTCGCGCTTGAGCATCCGGCGCTTGGGATTGATTTTTTTGATGATTTTGGCGGGATTTCCAGCGACAACGACATTCGCTTCGACGTCTTTGGTAACAACTGCTCCAGCGCCAATCACGCTGTTTTCGCCGATGCTTACGCCTTTACAGATAATGGCCCGTTCGCCAACCCAAACGTTGTCGTGAAGTTTTACGGGCCGAGTGGCGCGTCCGAAAGGGCGAAGTCGGTTATAAAGACCGTGCCAATCGCTATCGGAGATGGATGCATCAGCACCGATCATACAGTTGTTGCCGATGTCGATGGATTGTGCTGCTTGAATTTTGACTCCAGGTGAAATAAGGCAATAGTCGCCAATACGAATGCTCGAAGATCGTTTGGCGGTAGGCCAGCTTATGATTCGAACGTTACGATCAGCATCACACGCCATGTGCAGACAATCACCAATGGAAATACCTGCGCCAAAAAGTTTCAGGTGGCGCGGACCCACGATATGGGCAAATTGACCCAGACGCTCGAGTTGAGGCTCGATATACTGTCGCACATACCAACGATTAAAACGTTCGGCCAGGTGTTTAATCCAGGCGGGTCGATGATCTTTTCGCAATGAAACGGCCTCTAAATTAAGGGGAATGCTTATTACTTCGTCGGGTGTCTCGGAGTATCCTAACGTTTTCATTTGGAAGTTCCTAGGCAGACTCATGAGTCACATAAATTTTTTAACGCAGCGTGTGTCTTTCCCGCGCCTAACAACGCCGGCTCCGACGCACGAACAGCTAACGAAGATGTTCGAAGCAGCATGCAGAGCGCCCGACCACAAACAGCTGAGACCATGGCGTTTTTTGGTGGTGACTGGTCAGGCTAGAAAGACCTTAGGTGAAGTGATGGCCAAAGCTGACGGTTTGACCGTTGACGATGAAAATTGGACGAAGTCCTCCGAACGTCTGCTGAGGGCGCCACTCATAATCATCGTCATCACCGTGTTTAAAGAGCACGAGAAAGTGCCGAGGGTCGAACAAGTGTTATCGACTGGGGCTGCGGCCAACAACATTTTACTGGCCGCCGATGCATTAGGGTTCGGCGGAATTTGGCGTACAGGTG
>JABXIR010000011.1 GCA_013372965.1 Gammaproteobacteria bacterium | reverse complement strand
CGCTTCTTCTACCCGAACACCGACGAAGGGCGTCAGGCCTACTTGGATGATTCAACCAACTATATCAATGACCTGCTCGAACGTGCACCCGAGTTCTTTTCTCGACTTCCAAATACGCCACTCGAAGTACGTCGTGTCGAAGCGTATCGCGAACAACCAGGCGCACCGCAGCATTACTCGCCAGGATTTGCGGACGGATCGAAACCCGGTACTTACTACGCACACCTTATTGACATGAATTCGATGCCAAAAAGTGAAATGGAAGCCATTGCCTATCATGAAGGCGTACCGGGCCACCACTTCGATTGGGCGCTAACTGCCGAAAACCCAGATATACCCGTGTTTCAGAGTACGCACTACATCGCCTTCCACAGCGAGGGCTGGGCACTTTACTCTGAATTACTTTCGAAGGAGATGGGCGGTTACCAGAACCCATATAATGATTTCGGGCGTTTGATGACCGAAATGTGGCGTGCGATTCGACTGGTCGTCGACACGGGCTTGCATCACTACGGATGGACTGAGGCTCAAGCGATCGATTATATGTTAAGCAACAATCCAATCGCACCGGGTGCTGCGGTTGCTGAGATTCACCGCTACCAGGTAATTCCCGGCCAAGCCACTAGCTACAAAATAGGCATGCTAAAGATTCTCGAACTTCGCGAAAAAGCGCGCGTTGCTCTCGGCGAGCAGTTTGATATTCGTGGCTTTCACGATGCCATCTTAGTTCAAGGCGCACTGCCCGCAGCGTTGTTAGAACGCCGCGTTGACCTCTGGATCGAGTCGGTTAAAGCACGTTAATCGACGCTACATCTGAACAAAAAAAACGAGGGCTTAGCCCTCGTTTTTTTTTTAGCAGTCGTACTTACTTCGATGCGTCTTCGATCATCGAAACAATCAGCGCACTGTGTGCTTTGGTCATACGATTTACATTACGTGAGCGACTGAAGTGATCCTTCAACTCTTGTAACTGCAAACTCGCCATGGCCGCTGCCTGAGCACCAAACGCACCCTCTTCATTCTTCGCCATCATAATCAGACGTGACACGTACTCCGTCTGAAGATTTTGACGCATTGAATTGATGTTGCCATTCATGTCGGCAGCAAAGATCGCTTCCATGAGGTCGTCCATCATTTCGTCGAGTGTGTAGGTGTTACCGTACAACGTGGTGTCAACCATACGTTGAGTCACGGTTGGGTGCATCAAGTGATCTAAAATCGATGATTGACCCGACAGAATCGCCGCGTGAATGCGTGGATCTTCTGGGTTACCAAAGTGATCGAAACCACGACGTGCATTTTGCAATGACGCCAGCACTTCCGACTTGATCGGGAATGCGTTTGGCGCGAAGTGATACGTCGCCAATAACTCCATTGCCTCACGCTGACGTGATTCTTCTACGGGAGTGTACGGCTGAGTCGCACCTGGCTGACCTTGAACCGCGCGATCAACGTAAACGCCACCAATGTATCGTGATGACACACGACCTGCCCAAGTCCACTCAGACAACATGGCCCCGACAGCAACCACGAGATCATCATACGTTTGACCTGCGTCGATATCGCTAGGCGACATCTCAGACAACACATCGTTAACTAGACCTAAGCGCAGCTCCGAGTACTCAACCGCATCATTGGACATATCGTAAATATTGATACGAGGATCCATTCCCCAACCTGGGTTACGCATGTCATCGGCATCGTTACCGAAATCAAGGTCAGGTTGCGTTGATAGCGCTAAATGCTCGGCCATTTTCTCAGGATCGTCGAGTGCTGGGTCGTAAGAGAACTTAATGAACCAATCATCGTATGGACCCGGTGCCACCGTATAGAAACGCGTTTGCTCCATACCGCGCGGGGCAAAGTTAAGGGCTGGGTAATCCATCACAGAACCCGCAAGGCCGCGTTCTTCAACGACTTCAGGATCAAATGCTTCCTGAGGCGACAAGAACTGAGTCGCTTTCATGTTGTGGTTCATGCCCAGTGTATGACCCATTTCATGGAGAATCAGGTAGTGCATCGAATCGTGAACGATCTTCTCGTACATTTCGTCAGAATCCATTGAGCCAGATTCTGCGAACTGAGCGAAGCTCATCGCTGCGATATTAGACGATTGTAAGTAGTTACTTGCCGCACACGTATGGCCAATCAGGTCATTAAGGAACTGCTGATGACCTTCTGCATTAATGTTGTCGCTCGCCAACCAATTGGTGATGACGCGACGACGATTTAAGAAAGACGCCTCGAGCATGATGTCCGCGCCAATGATCTGCCCGGTTCGAGGGTTTACGAAGCTCGGTCCGTAGCCACCAAACGGCGGAGTTGGAGAAGACGTCCAACGCAGCACATTGTATCGAATATCGCCCGCGTCCCAGTCGGCATCATCCGGTTGAACGCGAACTTCGACAGCATTACTGAATCCCGCTTTTTCGAACGCAGAGTTCCACTCAAGACCGGCAGAGACGATGAGATCGCGCCATTCTGCCGGCGTGGTGTTCTCAACCCACCAAACAATCGGCTCGACTGGGTCTGACACTTCAGCGCTTGGGTCTTGCTTTTCAAGGTGCCAGCGGTGTACTAAGTCGCGGTATGGCGTCGAGGACGTCGAGGTCAGATCCGTCACCTGAGTATTAAATGTACCCACTCGTGCATCGGCAAAGCGCGGTTGATAAT
>JABXIR010000052.1 GCA_013372965.1 Gammaproteobacteria bacterium | reverse complement strand
GTTGACCCAATGCCCGCTGAGCAGCGATTCCAAGGCGATACCTATCTGTTGATAAGTCAGTTAAGCTATTCTTCGTCGATTGTATTTGCGACCACCTTGAAGGATCACAACTTTGCGACCCTGATAGGGCAAGAAACCGGCGGCTTCGCGAACCAAACGGCGCAAGGTAATTTATTTAACCTGCCTAACTCGGAGTTGAGAGCATACGTGGCGACGCGTTTACTGGTTCGTCCGAGTGGAGATACCGCGGTGCACGGTGTGATTCCCGATGTCACCACAGAGCACGACGAGGCCAGTTTATTAAGTGAGCAAGATACCGAAATAAATGCCGCACTCGAATTAATTCGTAACCGCGCCATTTAATCAACGAGACAGGAGTCTATTGTTGGACAACATCGCCATATTATTGGTAGAAGACACCCAAGCCATCGCCACCGAGGTATACGACTACCTCGAGGGTGAGGGCTTCTTGGTCGACTACGCGGCAACGGGCCGGCAAGGGTTGTCGATGGCGCTTGCACGCGATTACGACGTGGTCGTGCTTGATCTGATGCTACCCGATATCAGCGGGATGGACGTATGCCGTCAGCTTAAGCAGCTGTGCGAGCCAGTACCTCCAGTTCTTATGTTAACGGCTCGAGATACCCTTCACGACAAGCTCGAGGGGTTTGAGGCGGGCGCTGATGATTACCTAACCAAACCGTTCGACTTACTTGAACTTAAACTGCGCTGCGCGGCACTCAGTAAGCGTCGTTTTTTGCACTCGAAGCAAGAAACACTTATCGGCGACCTGCGAGTTAATAGTCAGCAAAAGAGTGCCTCGAGAGCAGGGCAACCGCTAAATCTCAGTAATACCGACTTCGCGATACTGCAGGCGCTCGTTGAGTCTTATCCGAACGCCGTTAGTCGCCAACAGATTATTCGTAAAGTGTGGGGTGATGATTTTCCTGATACCGACGTGCTGCGATCGCATATTTATACGCTTCGTCAATGTGTTGATAAGCCCTTCGATAAGGCCATGATCAAAACCATCCATGGGGTGGGATTTAGGTTGGAGGGTTAGCAATGAGTTCTCACTCAAGCATTAAACGGAAGATATTTGGCTGGCTCGTGGTGTTCAGCTTTGTATTCAGCGGCTTGTTCGCGCTGTTGATTCTCGCCTACTCGTGGATGGTGGAAGACAATATTTTCAATCGGATGCTGGCACAAGAGGCTCAGTATCTAGAGCAACAGTTTACTGAATTTGGAATCTGGGCCGAGCCACGGTTTCCGTCGATGACCTTGTACTCATCTTGGGATGCGCTGCCCGAGGAAATCCGGCAACAAAGAGCACTCACTCCTACGCGCATCGAGTTTGAATCCAGTGCGGGTGAGACGCTGCATGTTCGGGAGATTGTGCTCGGCACGAATACGCGAGTATTAGTGGCCGATGTCTCCAGTTATGAAGTATCACCCGACTATCTGCCGGTGGTGGTGCCCTGGATTATGGGCGCTGTGCTGGTGGTGTGTGTGTTGGCCGGTTTAATCGCTTGGTACTTAGCTGCGCAAATTATCAGCCCGATTCAGTACCTTGCTGCGAGGGTTCAGCAAGCCAGGGCAGGCGGTTTACTAAGCTACGATCGTCACTTCAAAAACGATGAAATCGGCTATTTAGCATCGGTGATAGAAAGTGACTTCAATCGTTTACAGCAAGCGTTAAAGCGTGAAGCAGACTTCACACGAGACGTAAGTCACGAACTACGCACGCCCACTGCCGTACTTAAAATGCGAGTCGAGCGGCTGTTGGATCAACATCCTCTATCAAACGACGATTCGCTGGCGCTGCGACGCAGCTTGCAGCACATCGAACAAACCCTAGATGTGCTTTTAGCGCTATCGCGGGATGAATCGTTTATTACAGAATCAGCTGGGTTGCTCGAGTCGATCGAGACGGCCGTAATTAATCATTCGGGATTGGCGCGTGTGGAGGCTTTCGATCTGAAGATCGACGTACCTGCAGGAGTTCGTGTCGGGCTTAACGCGCATTTGTTTACGCTGCTGATGAATAACGTGCTCGATAATGCTCTGACTCATGGCAGTAAGAACGCAATGAGTATTTATTTGGATGGTGAGACGCTCTGTTTCCGTAACCCCAGCAACGAACTGGTTGAATCCGACGCACTTAAGCCTGGTGTTCGCGGCCCTTCGAGCAGCGGTATGGGGCAAGGATTGCATCTAATTCGACGTATTTGTGACGCACTGGGTTGGCGTGTTGCCGTTCGCCAAGATGATGGTTTTGAAGTGCGTGTCGAGTTGTCAGTGGCTCGAAAATGAGGCGCATGCGCCGAGTCGTTGGGGATCTCGAGATGGCAAGGCGTGATCTAACACTAACCCCACAGACCACTATTTTCCCGACCGTAACTCGCGTAGCGAGTGAAGTGGAGGGATCTCCTGCCGGCACGGCGTGATTTTATTTGAGATCACGATAATCGGAAGGAGATCATTCGACGCCGTTCGCTTCACTCACTCTGCTCATGAAAATAGGTCTTGCAGAGATGACCGCATATGACTCGCTTCGCTCAC
>JABXIR010000215.1 GCA_013372965.1 Gammaproteobacteria bacterium | reverse complement strand
TTCGGTGTCGGTAAATTGCAGGGCTTCTTGCTCGTTACAGAAGATTAAGTCCCCACCGTCGCCAATAATCGATAACATGCCTTCTTTGAAGAATTGCACCATGGCCGGATCAGACAGTGAAAGTGCCACCTTGTTACCCGCTTGCTTGGCGACCTCGCGTAGTCGCATAGCCGCTTTCTTGCCTGTTGCGCTGGTGACTTGGTAGCCTTCAATGTATACCCAGTCAGCGCTCGCGGCCGCAGCTTCGTCGAGCTCGGCTACCGAAAGTGTTTCACTGATCGCTAGGCAGGTGTTCATGGTGCGCTCGGCATCGGGAGTGATGAGTACCAAGCAACGGCCCGTAACGCCTTCAGGGTCAGCGGAACCCACATTGCTCGTGACACCCGCCTCAGAAAGATCGTGCGCAAAGAATTGTCCGTTGTCGTCGTTTGCGACGCGGCAACAGTAATAGCTTTTAGCGCCGAAGTAAGATGCTGCAATTACGGTATTACAGCCAGAACCACCACTGGCGCGCGAGGCCACGGTTCCTCGATCTTCGAGTTGGGCTAGAAGCTCATGTAAGCGAGCGTCGTCAACTAAACTCATCAGGCCTTTATCGACTTTCATGCTCTCGAGATCGTGGTCTGTTACTTTAATCTCGGTGTCTACGAGGGCCGCGCCAAGTCCGAATATCGCGTATTGATTCATAGGGGTACTCTGGGTTCTTAGTTCGTTTAAAGGTCAACATTATGCGTGCTGGGAATTGATTTGCAATTGCGAGAATGCACGTAGCTTGGTAGTTGCGTATTTATTACGCATTTCTCCTAAGTCTCGGCTACTTTTATTAGGACGAAGCGACAGAGCTATTTCTGGTCTGTTTGAGCGTATACCTCCAGTATTGTTGGTAAAAGTACATACAGATGACGATAACTTTCGCTTGGATTTAATGATGCTACTAGGGTATAATTTGCGCCCGATCAAACACTGTGATGAGCTCAGTTGTTAAATCAACTTTGAAGCACTGTAGGCGCAGTCATATCAGCATCGTGTTGCTGATAAATCAGATATCCAAGCGAGGTGAGAGATGCTCATCTCGCTTTTTTATAACCAGATTTTTGTGATGCAGTAAGCGCATTAGTCGTAAGGGCTAGGTGGCTTGCTGTGTCTAAACTTAGGTCGGGCACTTTTAGGGTGCGAAGGAGTCGAAATGAGCCAAAAAGCCATTCTAGCACTGGCAGATGGAAGTATCTTTCACGGCGTTGCAATCGGAGCATCGGGCGCAGCAAGTGGAGAGGTCGTATTCAACACCGCTATGACGGGATACCAAGAAATCTTAACGGATCCATCATATGCCGAGCAGATTGTAACGCTTACTTACCCACACATCGGTAACACCGGTTCAAACCAAGAAGATGAAGAATCACAGAAAGTATGGGCGAAAGGCCTAGTGATTCGCGATCTACCACTTCTAGCCTCAAATTTCCGCAGTAAAGAAAACCTAAGTGACTATTTAACTCGTCACAATGTGGTTGGCATTGCCGATATCGACACTCGTCGTCTGACGCGTATTCTTCGTGAAAAAGGTGCGCAAAACGGCTGTATCGTCGCGGGTCAGTTTGCCACCGAGGAAGATGCGCTCGCTAAGGCGAAGGCGTTCCCAGGTCTTAATGGTATGGACTTAGCCAAAGAAGTGACTGCTTCCAATCCATTCAAATGGGATTCTGGCAGCTGGCAGCTCGGTAAGGGCTTCGTTTCTCCGACCGAGAAGCCTTACAAAGTTGTCGCATACGATTACGGCATCAAGCGCAACATTATGCGTATGCTGGTTGATCGCGGTGTTGATTTGCACGTTGTACCTGCCAAGACTCCAGCAGCTGACGTGCTTGCACTTAACCCAGACGGTGTGTTCCTTTCGAACGGTCCTGGTGACCCAGCGCCTTGTGATTATGCCATTGAGGCGATTCAAACCTTGCTCGCCGAAGACAACTTGCCGATCTTCGGTATTTGTTTAGGGCACCAGTTGCTTGCTCTGGCTTCAGGCGCAAAAACAATCAAAATGAAGTTCGGCCATCACGGTGCTAACCACCCCGTTCAAGACCTAGAGTCGAAGCGGGTGATGATCACTTCTCAGAACCACGGTTTCGCGGTTGACGAAGAGTCACTCCCTGACAATATCGTGGCGACTCACAAATCATTGTTTGATGGATCGCTCCAAGGTATTCACCGCACCGATAAGCCAGCGTTTAGTTTCCAGGGCCATCCAGAAGCAAGCCCAGGACCACATGACGCAGCGCCTTTATTTGACCACTTTATCGAGCTGATGAATCAGCGCAAAGCCTAACGGAGTAACTATGCCAAAACGTACTGACATTCAAAGTATTCTGATTTTAGGCGCGGGTCCGATTGTTATCGGTCAGGCGTGTGAGTTCGATTACTCGGGTGCGCAAGCGTGTAAAGCGCTTCGTGAAGAGGGCTACCGCGTTATCCTAGTCAACTCTAACCCGGCAACCATCATGACCGACCCATCGATGGCCGATGCGACCTACATCGAGCCAGTCGAGTGGGAAACGGTTGCAAAGATTATCGAGAAAGAGCGTCCAGACGCTGTACTTCCGACCATGGGCGGCCAGACCGCACTTAACTGTGCACTTGCGTTGGCCGACAACGGCGTTCTAGAAAAATTCGACGTTGAGCTCATTGGCGCAACGCGCGATGCCATCAACAAGGCGGAAGATCGTCACTTGTTCGACGAGGCAATGAAGAAAATCGGTTTGTCGACGCCGCCAGCGGGTATTGCACACACGATTGAAGAAGCTCGCGCGATTCGTGATCGATTCGGTTTCCCAATTATTATCCGTCCGTCGTTTACCATGGGCGGTTCTGGCGGTGGTATCGCATACAACCGTGATGAGTTCGAAGAAATTTGTGCTCGCGGATTCGATTTGTCGCCAACTAACGAGTTACTGATTGATAAATCGCTGATCGGTTGGAAAGAATATGAGATGGAAGTGGTTCGTGACAAAAACGACAATTGCATCATCATCTGTTCAATCGAAAACTTTGACGCGATGGGCGTACACACGGGCGACTCAATCACTGTCGCACCGGCGCAAACATTGACCGATAAAGAATACCAGATCATGCGTAACGCCTCAGTGGCGGTATTGCGTGAGATTGGCGTCGAAACGGGTGGCTCGAACGTGCAGTTTGCTGTCAACCCTGAAAACGGCGAGCTGGTGGTCATCGAGATGAACCCTCGTGTATCTCGCTCATCGGCTTTGGCTTCAAAAGCAACAGGCTTCCCCATTGCGAAAGTTGCAGCGAAGCTTGCGGTGGGTTACACCCTAGACGAATTGCAGAACGATATTACTGGCGGCTCAACGCCAGCATCATTTGAGCCGGCTATTGACTACGTCGTTACAAAAATCCCTCGCTTCACCTTCGAAAAGTTCGGTGATGCGGATGCTCGCTTAACGACTCAGATGAAGTCGGTAGGTGAGGTGATGGCGATTGGTCGTACTTTCCAAGAGTCGATGCAAAAAGCATTGC